>CAIODU010000282.1 GCA_903857165.1 uncultured Methylococcaceae bacterium
AACGACGATGTTTTGTTAACTTAATGGCAGTGAGGAAAAGGCAGGGGGAGTGAACGCTTACCATTGTCACAGGTGCTTGTCATCATGGCTGTCGACACACAGCTTCCAAATGCCTAGAGGTGCCAACAGATACCCGCCCAGCATCAGCCCAACCAATATTTTCCATTCGCCATTCAAATGCGCGGCTTGGGCCAGCAGAAAGGTCGCACCGGCAAGGACGGCGTAACAGACCAAGGCCCATGACATTAATCCCGGTTTGTCGCGCAGTTTCGACCAGGCATAAAGGCCGGCATAAGCCGCGCCAAAAAGGATGACCAACGCAGCGGATAGGAAGGTGGTGAGGAAATCGTTCAGTGCCACGGGTTCAATCATGGGGTGCCTTGTTTTTCAAAGTGAGTGGTCATGCTGCGGTAAAGGGCGGCAATGAGGTCGGTTTGGGTGATCAAACCCACCAATTTATTGCGCTCGTCAACGATCGGCAATTGATGGATGCCGCGTTCTGTCAACAGCCTCGCCAGTTCGCCCAACTGCTGCGCATGTCCGGCGGTGAGTGCCGGGGAGGTCATGATTTGTCCGACGACCTCGGGTTTGTCCGAGGTGACTGTTGTCGTGGGGCGGATCAAGTCCCGCAGTTTTCCCCCAAGGCTGCGGAATTGTTCGGCGCGGGCATGGCGGAAGAAATCGCTTTGGGTGACGATGCCGATGACATGGCGGCCCCGGTCGATGACCGGCAAGGCTTTGATTCTGTGCTTTTGCATCAAACCCCAAGTTTCCTCCAGCTCAGTGCCGAACTCAACTGTCAGGGGAACGGGCGTCATCACTTGGGCGGCGGTGATTGCGCCAAATTCGCGGTGGAAGGCGCGGGCAGCGGCCAGATTGTAGATTTCGTTCAATTCACGCTCGCCCACATCGACAAATTCGTTCATCTGGGCCAAGGCGGCACGCAAGTCTTCGGTTTGGATGCCCAACCGTTCCATTGGCCTAGTTCCTTGGATTCCAGGTTGGGTGGCTTGCTGCATGGGTTTGGCTAGCAGCAGACGCTGGTAAAGCAGGGACATTAGCAACAACACCGTGACGTTTAGGGCCAATGGTGTCAGCAGGAATTGGAAGCCCAAGGCTTTGACGCTTTCCCCACCCAGCACCGGGATCAATGCCGAAGCGCCGCCCGGCGGGTGCAGGCAGCGGGCCAGGTGCATGGCGAAGATGGATAAGCTAACCGCCAGTGCCGCCGCAATCCAGGTTTGGGTGATCCAACCAGCACAGAGGATGCCAATCGTGGCTGAAATGAAATGCCCGCCAATCAACGGCCAGGGTTTTGCCACCGGGCTGTGCGGCATGGCAAACAGAATCACTGCCGAAGCGCCCATCGAGGCAAGCAGGGTTTTCAGTCCGCCGCCATCAATGATCTGGCCGCCGACCCACCCGGTCAATAAAACCCCGACAAATGCCACCAATGCACTGCGAATTTTTTCCCGCAAACTCAAGGTGGATGATGGGAATATTTTGGCAAAAGACCACTTGTCCGGGGTTTCCGAACCCGTAACCGCCGACCGCATAATTCAGGACGATCCGGCCAACTCCCGCGCTTGCGGGAATAACACATCGTTCTCCAATTCGATGTGGCGCAACAGGTCGGCTTCAAGCGCTTCCAAACTTTGCAAGGTCGTCCGGTAACTCGTGCAGACATCGGCGGGCGGAGTGTAGCCGTTGGTCAGTTGACGCATCCGAGTCAGTATTGCGGTAACCGCCTCATGCTCGCTATGCATTTGCCGCAAAGGGTTTTCGATGCTGCCGAAACAAGCGGCAGGCATTGGGGCATCGCCATGGCGGTGTTTTTCCAAGGCTTCGATATAGGGGAAGAGGATGTTTTCCTCCTTCATCAGATGGGGTGACAGATCATCGCACAATGCCCGGTAACACTCCCCAATCTCCTTCAACTCGGGACGGGCTTCCGCATGGCGCTCGACGATCTTGTTGACCAGTTTGTCCAATCGGTCCAGTTCGCTACGGGTGAATGCATGGTGGGTGGCAAGGATGTGGCGAATGAGGTCCGAGGGCGAAGTGGGGTCCCACGTTGGCTCTTGCGTTGGTTGTCCTTGGGCGAGTTTCAGTTGGGCCAGAACTGCATCCGCATTTTGGTTGGCGTTTTGACACGCTTCTGCCAGGCTGAGTTTGCCTCCACTGTTGCAACAATAATTGATTTGTAGCCTGTCCAGCGTTCTGGCGACAGCGGGATGGCTCAAGGCAATCTCTTTCATGGTGGTTTCTGTATCCATGGCATCTCCTCTCGTTGTTGGGTTATAGGTGGCTGACATTAAAAGCGTCAGCGTGGATGTCCTGCATTGATGCCCCGGCGAGGAAGGTCTTTTTCCTCGTAGCCTTGACCATTTCAGGATGGCCACAGAGAAACACTTGCCATCCTTTGAGGTTGGGATTATCCCGCAGGGCCGCTTCGTTTACCCTACCGGCGATGAAGCCCGCGGGAACATGCACATCCGAAAGGCAGGGAAAGTAGCTAAAGTTGGGATAGCGACTTTCCAGTTCACGAAGTTCGTCGATCAGGTAAAGGCCATGCTGTTCGCGGCTACCGTGGTAAAGCCGAATAGGCCCGGCATGGGCCTGATCCAAGGCATCGCGAAGGATTCCATACAGCGGCGCCAAGCCTGAGCCGGTGCCAATCAATAACATGGGTTGGTCGGGCTTGCCCGGAATATAGAAACAATCGCCAGTCGGGCCACGAATTTCGACAGTGTGGCCTAGGGCCAAATCTTCATGTATCCAGCCACTGACCCTTCCTTGTGGCAATCGCCGCACATGCAGTTGGATATGTTTGTCCAAGTTGGGAACGCTGGCGATGGAATAACTACGCACATGGGCGCTGTCATGGACTAGGTTGATGAATTGCCCGGCCCGGTAGTCGACGGGCGTGAGGCATTCCAACTCCACCAACATGATTTCATCGTTTAGCAACTCCAATTTGTGGACTATGGCCCGCACGGATACATGCATATCGTCGGGCATCGCAGCTTCGAGGTCTTCCGTCGGATGGCACAGGCAAGCCAAAAAATAGTTCCGCAACCTTAAACTTTCCTTCAACCCAATTTGGGAGGAAGCCGGGGGGATGCCCGCCGTGGCCTGCATCATGCAAGTTTGGCAGACACCGCTGCGACAGGAGTAGGGGACGGGTACGCCCTGTTTAGTCAGACATTCCAGCACGGACTGGCCTTCACCCAGTTCGAAGCTTTGCTTGCCGTAGCTTATTGTTGTCATGCGAACGCACCCGACCGAGTTTAAGTGCTTAGGACATTGACGAGAATGCCTTTACCCGTGGGGTGGGCTTCATGCCACCAAAGCGCCTTGGGGGACGCTCTGCAACGGGATTATATTTTTGGAAATCGCCTTACCTGTCCAACACGTCGTCGCGAGTACTTTCGGCGATGGCCGCGACTTGGGCAATCAGGTTATCGGCTACCCCCAACTCCTTCAGTGTACCGCCAAGATTTTCCACCACTGCGTCAAAATGGCTGTCATTCAATCCCTGCTTGACCAAATGGGCGTGGCCTTTGCGCATGTCTTGGCCGGTGTAGTTGTGCGGGCCGCCAAAGGCCATGGTCAAGAAGGCTTTCTGTTTGGCAGCCTGCTTCTCCATATCCACGCCCTCGAAGAATCGGTTGATGCGGTCATCATTCAACACCTTGCGGTAGAATATATCGACAGCAGCGTCAACGGCGGCGGTACCGCCCAGTTGCTCAAAAAGGGATGCGTTGGGCATTTTGCCGTATTTTTGGTCGTACCAGTCTGCCAAGCTTTGTTTTTCTGTCATGGTTTTCTCCGGTGATATAGTTGGGTTTGAATGTTTTCAACAATGCGCAACCTAGGGGTGTCGATTTAAAACACCATAGTGACATGCGGCGTGCAACTTTAAAGGCTACCAAGAGTGCTGTCAACCCCCTAATAAATGGGGAATTGCAAATTGGATAGGCGATTTGACTTCAGCCTGTCAATTTTATGCCCTGCGTCCTACTCTGATAAGGCCAAGGCTTTCTTTTCAGGTATGGATTAGGGTGGACAAAGCTGTGGATAACTTTTCGGGGCACGCAGAAAATGCTTGCATTGTGCCTTCATTTAGCTCACGTTTCCAGCATTGCCCTTGCCAGACGGGCCAGTTTGGCGGAACCGCCGCCTTCGCCTAGCGATGCTTTCACCTTGAGCAAATCTTCCCGAATCTGATTCGCGTATGCTTTATCTTCGACGATCTTACCGATTTCAGCGGCGATGTTGCTTGCATTGGCTTCGTACTGGATGAATTCCCGGACGATGCCCTTCCCCGCCAATATGTTGGGCAGGCCGATGAATTTGATGTTGATGAGCAAGCGTCCCAACCAATAAGTGATGGGCGTCAGTTTGTAAATGATCGCCATCGGTATGCCCGCCAGCGTCACTTCCAGCGTGGCGGTGCCGGAAGCGGTAATGACCGCATCGCAACATTGCAACACATCATAATTGCGACCTTGGATGGCTTTTATCGGCACTTTGCAATTAGCCAGATAAGGTTCCAGCGTTGCATCGGAAACCGATGAGGCTTGGTTGAGTACGAAGCGGGCATGGGGGAAACGGCTTGCAAGAAGCTCAACTGTTTCTAAAATCACCGGCAGCAGACGCTTGATTTCATTCGCCCGGCTACCCGGCAGTAGGCCGATGATGGGGTCGCTTTCGCTTACTGTTTCCCCTCTTTGTAAAAGGGGGGTTAGGTGGGATCTTCCCATGGGGGATAAATCGTCCAGGCCAAATTCCTGCAAGGCTTCAGCCTTGGAAGCCGTCGGAACCACCTTGCCAGCCAAAGGATGGCCGACATAAGTGACTGGAATATCATGAGCCTCGTAAAACGGAACTTCAAACGGAAAAATGACGGCCATGTGATCCACCGCCGCACCGTATTTTTTCACCCGCCCCGGTCGCCATGCCCACACTTGCGGGCTGACATAAAACAATACCTTTATGCCAGCTGCTTTGGCGGCGCGGGCCAGTTGAAAATTGAATTCCTTATAATCCACGCAAATTAACAAATCCGGTTTTTCTTCCTTGGCGATTGTCTTCATTAGGTTCAAGGCGCGGCGGATTTCGCCGTAATGCTTGATCACCTCCACCACGCCGATGACGGCAATCGACGTGGAGTCATAGCGGATTTCCACCCCCGCCTCGCGCATCTTCGCCCCGCCCATGCCGATGGCTTTGACCTCGGGCAAAAGCTTTTTCAGTTCCAAATACAGGCTGGCGGCATGTTGGTCGCCGGAGGCTTCGCCGGCGGAGAGGAGGAGGAGGGGGGCTTTGGTCGAAGAGTTCATGGTTTATGCGGAATGATCGGATAATTCGGGCCGACGTTCGATTCTTTCGACTCGGCGTATCACCGTGTTCATGGTTTCGCGGTCGCTACCGGACAGGGCATAGAGGCTACCCAAGGTTTGCTCCATGATGGATAAACGCAAGTCTATGCGGTTTAATCGCTCACTATGTTCGTATTGCACGCCGCGAATAGCTCGGAGATGTTCGAGGATAAGGCTTTCAATGTTTTCGGTCATGATTGTTTAACTCCTACAGCGTTTTCAATTGATTTTATCGGAAACCTTGTTCGGTACGTTCCCAAGCTCCGGCTTCACTGCCATTAAGTTAACAAAACATCGTCGTTCCGGCATGGACCGCCGGAACCCAGGCTCCAGGGATGGCGCGGGCTTGGGGGCATCCCTGCAATCTGGATACCGGCGGTCCATGCCGGTATGACGGCTTAACTTAATGGCAGTGAAGCTCCGGCTTGGGAACCTTTAGTCTTGCAAGCTCCTGCTTGGCGGTTCCTCGGGAAGCTGGAGCTTCAAAGAACGCATTCCCAAGCTGGAGCTCTCATCGTTATACACAAGTCGTTGCGGGAGCAGCAGAACCCCGAAGGGGTTCAAGCTATTAGCCGGGGGTTGAGCGAAGCGACACCCCCGGACGGCAAACCGAATAAAACATCGACCCCGG
>CAIODU010000283.1 GCA_903857165.1 uncultured Methylococcaceae bacterium
TCACGTCGCCCAGCACGGCGAGGGCATAGTCCACCGCCTCGGCGGGGGTTTTCCACACTTGCGCCGCGCGGGTGTCGGACTGGCCCTGGTCATTACTGGTCGGGTCGTGGCCTTGTTCGATGTTGTAGCCTGCCTTCACCACGTCCGAGACCACCAGGATTGGCGGCTGATCCCTGCCGCCCGCGTTCTGCCCACCCACCCACGGCACCCCGCCGTCGCCGCCCTTGCTGTCGACGATGTTCATCGCCTGCAACACGTCCACGCTGCCGTTGCCGGTTTGCGACTTGCCCATCGGGTCGCGCCAGGCATAAAACTTGGAGAACGTCAGACTACGGTCGATAAGGGTTTTCGCCACGCGCCCTATCGGACTGCATCTGCTCGCAGCTTTTCGAGGCCGACCGAGCCGTTGGCGTAGGCCATCAATTGCTGGTACAACTCGTACAGCCCCGGCGAGGCGCGTTGCAGGATCAGGCCGGGTGCGCTGGCGATTGCGGCACCGGCGGCATTCACCAGCACGCCCTGGATGTTCTTGGCCGCGTTGTTCAGCGTGTTGGCCAGCCCCAACACTTTAAAGTTAAACCCGCTGCGTGAAGCCCAGCCCCAAATTCACAGAGCCGCCAATGGTGGCGCTGGTCAAAAAGGAGAGGAATTGAGATAATATGGCGCATATGCCATTTTGACAAGTTTAGAATCATAATCAGTTTATGAAAAACAAAAAATCAAACGAACCCAGAAATTATATTGCTGGGCCAGATAGTCTACAGACTCAAACCTACAACTTCAGATCATCTCTAAAAGAGTGGCGCAACGAACAGGGTGAAACTAAGACAGTTTTAATTGACGGAGCAGACAAGCCGCTTTTGATGGCATCATATGCTGAAATACTTAGATATTTCAAGGAATACACGGAGCAGTGGATGCTCGCCGATACTAAGAGCAAAGAGGACTTTAAGCATGTATGGTTTATTGATTGCCGTGGATTGTATGTCACCTTTTCGCCGCCAAATTTGTCAGATGCAGAACAGAATATAAAGTTTTTGGCACCTGTTCAATTCGATTATTCCACTATTTCTGGAAACTTTTATTTGTTTGTTGGAAAAAAATTCCTTGGGGAGGCTAGCTTTTTTAAGGTACGGTGGGATTGTGTTGAATGGCTTATTTCGTGGTTATATGATTTTATATCAGAATATGGAAGCAGTCCTGTGCGGCCTTTGTGTTCAGTGGTCGTTGTCAATATTGTAGTATTTTGCATATTCTATGTCGCATTTCTTTTTGGCGACTGCCATAACTCTGATTTTTGCTTATTAAAAGATGCTTCAATGTTTGCTCAGCAACATCCAGTATTTTATTTGACCTTACAAAATTTGATTAGCTCTTCTGTTGTTAAGGCAGGAATTTTTGTTAATAATCAGTATATGATATTTTTAGGTGTACTTCAGTATGTTTTCACATATCTTATATTGATACTGTCTGCTTTGGCAATAAAAAATCGATTCCAAAAGGGCGGCGGATGAGCATGTGGTTGATTGAAATAAAACGCCCTGTTTTTTTATGAAAAAATGCATCTGTTTGCGTGAGGCGAAAATGATTATTTTGACCAGCCCGGATCAAGAACTGAAGATTCAAGAAGCCATGCGTTCCGGGCTTATACAAAACGAAACGGAGTTGCTAGACCTTGGCTTGGAAAGTCTGCAACAACAGCTTTTAGCGAAAGCACGGCAATCAGCAGAAAAACCCAAACAAAATATAAGTTTAGTGGAATTGTTTACCCCACTCAGAGAGTTTGATTTGGATTTTGAGCGCAACTCCTCCTCTTCCCGCCCGATTGAACTATGAAAGGCTATTTGCTGGACACCAATATCCCATCGGAATTGGTGCGTCCGCAGCCTAGCCCGTGCGTAGTGAAATGGCTTGACGCACAAGAAAATGAAAACCTGTTTATCAGTGTGGTGACACTGGGCGAAATCAAGAAAGGTATCACACTGCTTCCCATAGGAAAACGGCGAAGGTTCTTAGAAGGCTGGTACAGTGACGAGTTATTACCTTGGTTTGATGGCAGGATATTATCGGTTTCCGCACCAGTCGCCGAACGCTGGGGAGAATTGGACGGATTGCGGCAGTTGGAAGGGAACCCGCTTAACACCGCCGATGGCATGATTGCCGCAACGGCCTTGGAGCATGGCCTTACTCTTGTCACCCGCAATATCAACGATTTTGTCGGGCTAGGCGTAAGCTTGGTTAATCCTTGGGAAATCGAGTAATCCTTCTGTCGGCTGGAAACCGTCCATGGCCTAGGTTTCTGCATCCTTGCCGAAATGACGAAGAACCCCGCCGCCAGCAGCAGGGCGCGTTCCTCGTCGCTCAACTCGCGGAAGCGGGCGATCTGCCCGGCCTCCTCCGGCGGCATCGACAGGCACTTCCACCATTCCATCATGTTGAGCATGCGCTTGGCGGAGTCGGGGAAGTCCTGCATATTTTGCGTCGCCAGCCACAGCCACGCCCCGTATTTGCGCCACATTTTGGTGATCTTGACGACATAGGGGGCCAGCAGCGGATTGGTGGTGATCAAATGGCCCTCGTCGGTGAGGACGATGGTGGGCCGCCCCTCGTACTGGCAACGCTCCACCAAGGCATGGATGTGGTTCATCAGGCTGACGTAGGCCACCGCCAACTTGTCCTCGTAGCCGTCCTTGGCAAGCACCCCCATCTCGAAAATGGTCACGTCGGCATCGGGCCAGAGCTTGCCGGGGCGGTTGAAGAAATGCGCTGCGAGGCTGCCCGGCGTGCAGAAATGCCCCAAGGCATCGGCCATGAGGCTGTAACAGAATTCCCAACCCCCTTCCATGACCCAAAAATACCCCCTGCAGATCAAGCAGAAGCCCGTGGCGACCGGAATGGTTTACGGCGGCATGGGCCGGAATCAATCTCCGCACAGCCAACAAGACCCAAATGACGCCCGCAAA
>CAIODU010000284.1 GCA_903857165.1 uncultured Methylococcaceae bacterium
AGACTACGACCCCTTCGGGGTCGATATTTTATTCGGTTTGCCTTCCGGGGGTGTCGCTTCGCTCAACCCCCGGCTAATGGCTTGAACCCCTTCGGGGTTCCTTAGGCTCCCGCAACGACTTGTGTATAACGATGAGAGCAGAGCTTGGGAACTAGCAAAAAAATTCAATAGCTTGCCTTGTCGGGAAAAATCCACCGTACCCCGCCACGCGGATCAGTCCTGTCACCGCGATAGCGGGGAATCAGGTGGACGTGAAGATGCAAAACCGTTTGACCGGCAGCAGCGCCTTCGTTAATCCCAATGTTGTAGCCATCCGGTTTAAACTCGGCATCCAAGGCGGTTTTGGCCTCCGTCAATCGGTGGAATAGACTGATCCGTTCATCGTCTTTCAGGTCGAAGAAAGAAACGATGTGCCGCTTGGGGATGATCAGGCTATGGCCTGGAGAAACAGGATAGCCGTCGCGTATCACCAGCGTTAAGGAATCCTCGCTGATGATGCGGGATGGTGGTAGGGAACAAAAGGGGCAAGGGTCATCCGTTTCAAGCATGATTGAAGAGAATTCCTGAAAAAATGTAGCTCGGATGAAGCTTGCGGAATCCGGGATAATCCAGACTTAGATGGCCGGATTTAACTGCGTTACATCTAGGCTACTTTCTGATTATTCGCACAAATACTTTTTAAGGCTTTAGCATATTCTCTCAATTTTTCTATTTTCTCCAATTTTATATTGGTAAATTTTCTTTTTATCGGATGCGCCCAAAGTTTTCTATACTCATTAAGCTCAACTAGCCATACTGTCGCCCTGTCTTTACCACTCTCTCCTGAAATGGATTCCATTCCTTTTGAAAATAAATTCCAATTCTTTCTTGCAATTTCACGAAAGTCAATTAAGCCAAGGTAAGCTTCAGGAGGTAGCCTTTCATGCTCGCCTTCTAATTCCCTGCGCGTTACACACTCTATGCGTACTTTCTCCGGTATTCCTGCCGTCCACCAATTTTCTCCGCAATTGATTTTTACAGATTCAAGTAGCCATTCAAATAACATTAACTCAATATCTTGTACTATATCTCCATAATCCCTTTCAGAGCCTTCATCCTGTGACAAAACTTCTTGATTAAGCAAAAACAGATTGAAGGGTGATGAATTCATCAAAGAACGATTTACCGAAAATATGTCGATAAATTGATCTGTTATATTCTCTCCTGTTGTTTCAATAGCCTTAGGCCCAGCATTGCGCGAACCAACCGTATTTGATACCAAAGTCCAATCTGGATTTCGCACAATAAATTTAGTGACAAGTAATTCATGCACTTTAGCCTCCAATGCAAGACGAATCTGCTTAGAACTACCATCAAACTTGCTAGTATCATCTTGAAATGGTAGTTTAGCACTCACTATCAGAAATGGAGGCTTGACGGTAGCAGCACCCGCAAGTCGAGTAGCACTTTGTTTAAACGTACTTCTATCGAATGGCCCAAAGTGTGACCCTAAACGCATTATCAGTCCGCCTTGGTCATTCGTCTCGCCACAATAAAGCAGACGCCTCTGAGACGCTGCTATTATATAAAGCCAAGGTAGTTGCGAAGTCAGATCAATGCTGCGAGTGCCGTAACCTGAAAATTGGGCAACAGGGATGTATTTCATGCAAACAAGACTATTCAGCAGAATTAGTATCGCCACTGAGTTTTCTAAATTCCTCGGCTAAAGATTCAGCAAGGTCTTCGCCAATAATACTCGCTCTCCTGCGAAACCTATCCATCACTTTTTCTACAACTGAAGTCGAAACATCGTTCCATTGAGTAGTTCGAACCTCTAGCTCTGCTCTGGATAAGATAGTAAAGAGTTGGTAAAGGATAACTGTAATTTTTGCATCAGATTCAGCAGCTAAACTCGCCTCTGTTATCCATGAATGTGAATTATTCAAAACAGTTTCTGCTTTACCAATTTCGGTGGCAGGATAGGGTAGCCACATTGCATTAGCTTTTATACTATCCACACGCACAACCACGTTTCGATTTTGCGCCTCGCTAGTTAAGGATTCGGCGTTAACCATATCATCTTGTATTGCATCAAGAGTAATTTTCTTAACTTCTTCTTGTCTCTCTTCTCTAGCCCTAATCTTTTCTTCCGAACCTAAATCTTCACCCGGAGAATAATCTAGGCTAGAAACGGGTGCAGCAGCATTAAGAATGCTTTCATTTGCATTTTTGTCTTTGCCAATTTTCATTTTATTAGCACATGCAGCACCAGCACTTTTCCAAGCTTCAACGCTCTTAGTATTATATGGGCCAATTATATTTTTCAGATGATTCCGGGCTGCTTTTGGCAATTGACAATGCCGTTTTTTAACATCAAGCTGCAATATATCGTCAGCAGATTCCTCAAACATTAAGCGAGCGCGAAACGCTGAGGCTGCGAATTGGCTAAAAATTACACCATGAAACCGTTCTGCCAGAGTGATAACTCTTTTGTTTCTATAGATATAAAATCCATGCCGAGGTCTTCGTGTGTAAGGGTCAGACTCAATATTATATCGACCCCTCATTTCAGCCTGCCTTCCTTCTAGTTCAAAAGTTGGCGGATGGATTAAATGTGTAGCAGCAATCCTTGCAACTATAGCATCACTTAACGGCAGTTCTTGATCAATTAATAGCAATTGCACTTCTCTACCCGTCCAATGCTGTGGATCGGAAAGTGGGCCATTGGCCTGTGCTTCTTCCATAAACAAAGGATCAATTGGATCAATCACTTTCTCGTTAATTTGAATTGATAAATTACGTTCTTTATCCTCAAGAAACATATGATAGAGTACGCCACAATATCTTTTCATATAATCAAGGAAAGCTCGAAAGGATGGCTGACTATCGTTAAGCTGTTCAATACAAAGAAGAGTGCCTTTAGTGTTAGAAGCGGCATACTGGTTCCATAGGTTCTTATAATGTTCAGGGGGTTCCCCTATGTCAATTTCATATTTTCCGGATTCTTCAATTTCAATTTTTGAAAGTATCCCACATAAAAGAGTTTCATCCTCCTCGCGTTTAGTGATGATGACCAACTGGTCTCCAAGAGATAATCCTGCCGATTTCAATCCTAAGCCGAATTTACCAAGCGATCCATTGGGATAGTCTCGCGACGCTCCCAAGGTAAACGCATTCAAGAGACCATCTCTATCCATACCGCAACCATCATCAGAAATAATGTAGGAATAAATAGTGTCAGTTATGCCTTCTGAAAAGTCTGTTCTTGGTATTATATTGAGTTTAATAAGTGAAGAAGAGGCATCAATAGAGTTATCCATTAGATTACAAATTGCATCTTCTGGATAGTAACCAATATGTGAAATCGATTTTAAGATTCGCCCAACCTTTGACTGAATTTCTATTGATTTCATATTTAGATTCAATTAATTGCGTTGAAATTCCACTTTGTACGATGCCAATTCAAGTTGGTTTGATTAGGCCAAAGTGCTTTTTCATTTGGTGCAACAATGCCACGCCCTGCCAATGTACCAAGTAATCCGGCTGCATTATGATGGCTTCCAAGTTGCTTGGATAACATGACGGTAAAAGAGTTTGAAACGCTCATTAACCCTTCATCAAAAGCCCAATGACAGAGCTTACATAAGGCCATCCCATTTCCGATGTCATCATTTTGACTCTCACTCCAAGGGACTATATGAGCAGCATCAACCGCACTCCTTCCTTCGGGTGTAATAATGCGAACACCGCATAATGCACACCGATGTTCGTAGCTTTTCACAACAACCCGGCGGAATCCTTGATTCCGGGCCGTTTCTTTATAGTTATTAAATATAGGAATCTCGGAAATGTCTTTTCCATGGGCCTTCTCTTCCAAAAACAAACTATACTGGAAGGCTTGTTCATGTATAACATAGATTTCTTTAAGTGCATCTCTTGCTGATTCTGAAAAGCAAGAAAATAGAAGATGATTAACTAATTTTTCTCGTGAATCATTGTGCTGCATGAATGCAAATAAATCAGTTTCTATTTTTGCACCTAATGCTATATCTCTAAGCTTTTTTACCGATGCAACAGATTGAGGCAGAAGATTATCTTTGCCTTGAAGTTCTGGCACAGGCACAAGTTCCCAAAATGGTTCATTTTTCAAATGAAAAAATGGCAGTGCGATGCTGCTGCTCTGCCCAATAGGAAGAACTCGATTCCAATAATCATTGAACAAATCATCCAATTCATCCAAATCACCCGTAATATCTATGAAGTTTGAACTAATTACCCCTCTGCGAATTGAGTCCATAACTGCAAGCAGTAGAAATGGCTTATGAGGCGCACGAAAATTTGTCGTCTCGCTCCATATTGGGCCAGGTGCTCGTTTTAGATTTGAAAACAAATCACAATAATATTGAAGTGTTGTCACGTTATAGTCCAATAATCCTAAACTAGGCAGTAGTAATTAGGGTAGGGGCGAATTTATTCGCCAAATCAATGTGTTAAACGCGAATAAATTCGCACCTACAAAATTTTCATATTCCTATTTATATTGATATTTTATGACCAAATGCCGGATTTACCATAATCAGCTTCTCTCGCATCCAAATTCGTGGGTAATTTTGTAGAGTGCGGCGGCTTGTTGCCGCCTTTCGAGCCATGCTGCGACAAGTCGCCACACTCCAGATGGCATGACGACGCGCAACGATAGGCGCGATGGGCTTCGTTTCATTAGACTTTATCGGAAACCTAATCAGAGGCAGCGCCGCCGCTGCATCAGTGGAAGGTTTCCGATAAAGTCTATATGGAATGGTTTCAAACCGACCCTGCACTTTCTTCCATTCGTTGCGCAATTGTTCGCCTAGGGTTTGGGCGTATTGCTCAAAGGATTGATGAAGCAGGACCACAAGATGCAAGGGGGCTTCCTGACCACGCAAGCCATGCTCGGCAATGGCTTGTAACAGATATATATCGGTGGCGTCACGATGGCGGGCTTCGTATTCGAGGAACTTGCCGAGTTCGTCAATGATGATCAACAAGCCCGCGCCTTGATTATTAAGGATGGCCTCTTGCAATTCGGCAATCAGTTCAACCAATCGAACGATCTTACACTTTCCACTGGCGGCGGCTGCTTCCAGTTGTTGCAGTAATGCAGTCGGGCGATGCTTTTTGTCGGTGAAAAAACGCTCTGCCGCCCCGTTGATTGCCCGCAACAAACTCCGCGCCAAAGGCTCCGGGCTACCGGTCATGGTGACTATGCAATAACCTTTGGGGGTGTTGGCTAGGCTATCCGTGTAATTCTTTGCCAATGTTGGCATTGCCACTGCCAGCAAGTTTCTGGCATGTTGGCTTCCTTCCGTTTCCTCATTGCCCAATAGTTGCGCCAGAAACAATCCAAAAGCCGATTTGCCGGAACCATAAGGCCCAATGAGGGCAAAGGAACGGGGCTTGGGTTCCGAATCCAAAGTATCCGCCACGCGGGCAAGCACTTGCATGGCCCGACTGGTCAGGATGTAGGGCTGGCTACCAGTTTCGCTGTCGCGCTCGATATGAATGGAGCGGGTGTAGCGGGTGTTGACTTGAATATAGGGGGTCAAGGACATCATCTTTTCTTGCTCTCAATCTCCAAAAACTTCATCTAGGCTTTGTGCATCCAGCACACGCTCCCCATAGATCAACAATGTTTCGGCATCCGTGGAGGCGATGCGTTGTTTCACGTTAATTGGAAGTGGCCCAAAGCGGCGATCTAATTGGCGCAACAATAAGGTTGCCTCGCCCTCAATCCGGCCTTTTCTTACACCCTTTTCCAAACCCTCTAGCTGCCCCTCTTTGACAGCATCTTGGTAAAATCGGGTGTGCTTCAAGTCAATGTCTCTTAATCCAAACATGGTCTGAATCTCCTCTCGGGTAATTTCCGGCAATTTATAGATTAACAAAGTTTCCAGCAGTTCTATCCAGTCAACTCCATCAGATGGATTGTTTGCCCTGTATGCTTTTACTTTTTCCACGATAGTGGGCAGTTGCGGCTCTGCGGCAGTTATCAGCGCAATTAGCCATAGTTTAGGATTTGAACTTTCCAGTAGGGGCAGTTCATCAAAATAAATGCGGCGTAAGTTTGGCAAATCGAGAAAAGGCATGGCAGCCTTGATGGTACGCTCAATTTTACTATCAGGGTAAAATACCAGCGCAAGCCACGGTTGGACAGGCTTGTATTGGCGCAAGTAAAGAATGATCTCGCCGAAAAAACGAAGATAAAACTCTTCTTCCGGCTGGAATTGTACCTCGACAAACACTAAGGGCGAGTCCGGTTGATCCGCTGGCGGTTCAAGCAGTCCGTCCAAGCGAAAAGCTGTCTGTTTGATCTCGTGGGAACCGAAACGGTATTTCTCGGAACCCGGCACATCCAAACCCGCCAAGTCCAGTGCCAGACTCGGCTCGGTTTGGAACAGGCGATAAAACAAAGTGTCGGTTTTCATTCGGTTTGTCGTTGCCATGCCCAGTCATTGTTATTTACAAGCTCCACTTAACCAGACATCATGGTACGGCGTCTATTGTGCGTCCATGCCCTCTGGATTCCGGCAATCCATGCCGGAATGACGACATTTTATATCTAAATTCTATTTGTTGAACTTGTAATGCCGTTGCAAAATTTCCAAGGGCGCAATATCAGCCAGTCGGTAAAGTTCATGGATGCCGGCACTTTCGCGTAATTGTAACTGACCGGGCAGCCAAGCGATCATTTCTTCCAGCTTGGCGATCAGGCATTCTTCGGTTTTGTCATGCTTGACGATTTGAGTGGCAAGCATCCAATACTTGATGGCGGACACCATGTTTTTGCCCACGCCCAAGGTCACGGTGGCTTCGTCCTGTTCAAATACAGCGTGGTTTTCGCTCCAGGCTTGATGGCCTTTGGTCAGCCAGCCGAAGCGCAAGGGGAAGGTTTCATGCCGTCCGAAGGCAGTGCGGTCGGGGTTCAGCGGGATCATCTCTTAGTGTCCTTATGGCCTTGGCGTTTTCTGTGGGATCAACCGGGCCGGAAAAATCGGGGGCAAGTTGCCTACCATCATAGAGGAAATGGCGGACATTTTCGAGCGCGGCTTCCCGACCACTGAAGTTGCAAGGCATAAGGTTCCAGGCTGGAGCTTGGAAACCACCCGCCTATCCAGCAAGGTTAGGCCGGGCTTCACTACCGCCTTGCCTTATCGAAAATATTTTTTCATTTTTTGCCGGACACGCCCGTGAACAACCTTATTCCGGCCTTCTACGTCTCTCTTTTTTTCCCGCGCAGCGGCCCGCGATTTTTTTTGGGTGGCAGTAGGGCGGCAACCCTTTGCCGCCATCCGCCGGTGCTTCATGAGGCTGGACGCTGGCAGGGGGAGGTAATATCATGACCGGCATGTGACTCCAACCGAAATGTCCATTTTCACTCGCACCTTCGATTTCCTTGGGTGGTTATTGCCGGTGGGCAACCACTTTCCCAAGGTTCGGCGGCATGATTTCCCCCGGCTGGCATTGTGACTCATTCTAGGCTTGCCTGCGAGTTTGGGCAAAGGCCATTCATCCATTGTTAAGATTACTCCTCATCTAGACCACGCCATGCCCGAAGAATTCGACCAACAATTGCAAATCGCCAAACAATGGGCCTTGGCAGCGAGGGATGCCGGCTGGCTGTCCGAATCCGACACCGTCCGGTTGGCAAAATTGGAAAACCGCAGCCCCGCCGGATTGTTCGATCCCGGTTTCCATCGGCCTTTGGTGGCGGCATTCTTTGGCGGCACGGGGGTAGGCAAGAGCAGCTTGCTGAATCGTCTGGCGGGACAGGCTATTGCCAAGGTCGGGGTGGAACGGCCCACTTCACGCGAAGTTTCAATCTACTTGCACGAGTCATTGCATATCCGCCAATTGCCCGCAGGCTTTCCAGTGGATAGAGTGCGAGTCGCCCGCCATGCCGACGAGAAGCGCCGCCAGGTGTTATGGATAGACATGCCCGACATCGACAGCACCGAATCCAGCAACCGGGATTTGGTCGTCGACTGGCTGCCGCATATTGATGTGCTGATTTATGTGGTCAGCCCGGAGCGATACCGCGATGACAAAGGCTGGCGGCTGTTGCGCGAACATGTGCGTGAACACGCTTGGCTGTTTGTGATGAACCAATGGGATAGGGGGCAGGAGGCGCAAGTGGCGGATTTCGTCAAACTGCTGCGCCAAGGGGGCTTTACCAATCCCTTGGTTTTTCGCACGGACTGCCGGGATGAGCCGGGTAAGCGCAAGCCTGATGAGTTCACCGGGTTGGAGTCCGCCATCCAAACCTTGGCCAATGGCCATTTGATTGAACAATTGGAAAGGCGGGCTTTGGATGCGCGCAAAGAGGAGCTACAGGCTACCGTCGCGGACTGTCTGGCCCGTTTGGGCAACGATCAGGAAATCAACGGGTTACGGGGGCGATGGGCAGAGATATGGGAAGCGAACGCCGGGGAATTGTTGAAGGGCTTGCAATGGCCCATGGCCGAAGTGGCGCGGGCTTTCGTACAACATGATGCCAACCCGCTGCGCCGGTCCGTCAATTTGGAACGCAAGGGGAAAGCACCGGAAAACCATTCCGCCCCCAAGCCGTCCCTACTTTGGGATGATTGGGCGCAAATGCAATTACAGGATGCCTTGGATCGATTGCAGGTGGAGGCCAGTGATTGCCAATTGCCTGTCACTCCATTGAAGCCACGATTATTGACGGTGGCAGAGTCTGCGCCAAAATTGATGGCGGACGAGGCACAAAAGGGTTTGCGATTGGCCTTGGCCAACCCCGGTAATATTTTTCAGCGGTTTTTGCTCAAGTTTACCGCATTATGCTCGGTAATCCTGCCTTTGGCCGCGATGGGTTGGGTTTCCTGGCAAGCGTTCACCGGCTACTATGAAAGCGCCCTGACGCATAGCGGATTTTTAGGGGCTGATTTTGCCGTCCACAGTGTCTTGATTGTCGCCATTGCCTGGTTGCTGCCGTTTTTTCTCAATCAGCAAATCAAACCGTCGCATGAACGTACCGCACTCAAGGGCCTGCGCAATGGAGTCAACGCAGGGCTCGCACGAATTCAGCTTTTGGCCGATGAAAGCTTGGCAGGCTATTTTTCCGAGTTGAGTTTCCGCTTGCGCGAAGGCCGCAATTTGCTGATTCCGCCAACCGAACGGCGCGTTTCCGAACATGGCATGTTGGAGCGGATAATTCCTGGGGAAGAAATCTAATGTCAAATGAGTTAAAATTAGCCGTTGAGCTTTATGTACTGATTGTATTCCATCCCCAATACCTGAATTTTTACTTTTCAAACTACCCGGAAACATGACTTTTTCAGAGGAAAACACATTGCCGGGCGAGGCCGACAAACCTGTTGATGCGGAAGGCAATAATGCTGGAAAGCCTGCAATTGACTGGGGGCGTTGGTTTTTTCTCGGCTTGATGGTGATTTTTCTCGTCGCCGTGGGCTACAGAACCATCTACAGCGTCGCGTGGAATGACATAGAAAGGACTGATTTCACCGTCTATCGTGCGGCGGGCCAAGCCGTCATGGAGGGTACGAATATCTATGAAGCACACAATATCCGTGGCTGGCTTTATGTTTACCCCCCGCCTTTTGCCATTTTGATGATCCCCTTTGTGAAACTCCCGCTGGCTTGGGGGAGCGGCCTTTGGTATGTGCTTTCATTATTATGCTTGGCCCATGCCACCGTCATGTCGATCAATCTAGCCCGCGAGACTGTAACCTCCACAACCGGGAAAATTGACCTATGGACCTTGTATGAAGTGCCCATCTTGGTGGCATCCCCTTGGCTGGTCTCGGGCTTGATCCGTTGCCAGGCTTCGGGATTCATGGTCTGGCTGATGATTGCGGCAATCTACTGGTGGTGGCGCGGCCGTCCAGTCCTAGGCGGGATGAGTTTGGCGGCGGCGGCCTTGATCAAGGCTTTCCCCATCGCCCTGTTGGCCTATTTCGCATGGCAGCGGCAGTGGCGCTTCATCGCCGCGTTTTTTCTCTTTCTGGTGGTGGGTGGATTGATTCTGCCTTCGACGGTGTATGGTTGGCAAAAAAATTTGGATTATTGGCAACAATGGGGTGAGATAATCGCCGGGCCGGCATTGTCCGCCGATCATTCGCGCCAAGGCAATGTCCTTTACGATCAGTTGTTGAATAGCCAGAAGGCGCGCAATCAATCGCTCGAAGCACTATTGCTCACCCTGAAAACCCCTTCGCAAATGACCAAACCGATACTGGCGGGCATTGCCTTGGGGATGCTTGCCGTCATGGCTTGGTTGGCGAAAAGGGCCGGTGCCAAGAACCAGTTAATGGTGGTTTCGGCTTTTGTCATGTGGAATCTGTTGATTCCCCCCATCTCGGAAACTCATTATTTCGGCCTGTTGTTGTTGCCCTTCGCGGTTCTGACGGCAGTCTCGCTGGGCGAAAAAGACCGGTTCTCGCGCTGGCTGGCCTCGGGGGTTTTGATTCTTTGCTTCATCATCACCGTGTGGACTAACTTGGACAAAAACATGGAGTACTACCGCTTGCTGTGTTGGGCCAGTTTGTGCGTTTGGTCGTCATTGCTGGTATTGGCCCACCGTCGGATCAGTGCCGAATCTCGCATCGCCCGATGAACACTCACTTGAAAGCAAGTCTGGCCTTGAAAACTGTGGGCAATCGGTTGTGGATGTTTAGGGCTGACACTGCCCGCCCAGGGGCTTACCTAGGCTCAAGCAGGGGTGAAAACTGGCGTGATGGCATACGTCCCATTTTCAGGCTGGGATCGGCTTTACTGGCAGTGGTATTGCTGATTCGGCTGATTACCCTCAGCCTTTATCCGCTCATCGATCCAACCGAGAGCCGCTATGCGGAAATGGCCCGCAAGATGCTGGAAACGGGCAATTGGGTCACGCCTCAGATCGGCTATGGGGTGCCATTCTGGGGCAAGCCCCCCTTGGCTGTTTGGTTGAATGCAATCAATTTAGGCCTTTTCGGTATCAACGAACTGGCCGCACGATTGTCCGCACTGATACTCTGTGCCGGGACAGTTTGGATGGTTTACCGCTTGGCCTCGACCAGGGTGGAAAAGCCCCAATCCTTCGTCGCACCGGCAATTCTTGCTGGCATGGCTTTGTTTTTTGTCATGGCCGGGAGTGTGGCAATGGATCAAAGCCTGAATTTTGGCATCACGCTGGCTTTGGCTTCGTTCTGGAAGGCTTTACGCTCGGACAGGCGGGGGTTTTACGGATATTTATTTTTCATCGGCCTGTCCATCGGCATCATGGCTAAAGGCCCGATTGCATTGATTCTTGTCGGCATCCCCGTTGGGCTGTGGACACTGATCCGCAACGAGTGGAAGGCGGTTTGGTTGCAATTGCCGTGGGTCAAAGGCACTTTGTTAATGCTGATCATCAGCGTACCTTGGTTTTTGATCGCCGAGCAGCGCACACCGGGATTTTTGGAATACTTTTTTATCGGTGAACATTGGAAGCGTTTCACCGAGAAAGGCTGGCAGGGAGACCTCTATGGCAGTGGCCGTGCCCATCCACTCGGGACCGTTTGGCTGTTTTGGTTAGGCGCAGCCTTGCCTTGGTCGCCGATGTTTATCATGGTCGTCACCATGGCCTTTTGGCGCAAAAAAGCAAAAGGTTTGCTTGCCGGCACCGACGGTTGGCGATTGTTTTGCCTATTGTGGATGCTGTCGCCGCTCCTGTTCTTTTCGCTTTCGGCAAATATCATTTGGACCTATGTCCTTCCCGGATTGCCGGGGTGTGCATTGTTACTTGCCGAATGGCGGCGTGATGGTTGGATTGGCTGGTTTTCCAATGACAGGATTTCGTTTGGAATAGGTATTTTGTTTCCTGCCTTGTTTCTGGGCGCTGTGTTGATTTGGCAAGTCAAGCCTTTCCAGTTTGTCCGCACCCAAAAATCGTTGATTAGCCAATATTTGGAATTACGCAAGGGAAGCGAGGACAAGTTGGTTTATCTGTGGGAAAACCCTTATTCCGCCCAGTTTTACAGCCGTGGCAAAGTCGGCGAATTGGCTAATGTCGAGGAATTTCAGTCCGCAATGGACAATCCCAAGCAGATTTTTTTCGCTTGCCCCAAAAGTAGTTGGGCCGATCTCCCCGAAGCCATCAAAAGGCGTTTGCAACCCGTGGGGGTTCATAATGGTTATCTGCTGCTATATCGCTTTACCCGACCCGAGGGGAAATGATTGTCATGCCAATCGCTTTTGTTTTGACCGGCTTGGCCTCAATTTTTTGTCAATATAGACATCGAATAGGTAAGTGAAATGATAGGGCTGCCTATACAACTAATCGTCAATGCCGACGATTACGGATATTATCCCTGTGTCAGCCGGGGAATACTCCAAGCGGCGGCTTTGGGAAGAGTCACCAGTACCGGTATTCTTGCCAATGGACCTCAACTGGAAGAACAGGTCACTTGGCTGACCGAGTACGAAAACCTTGATCCAGGCATACACCTTAATCTAACTTCCCGCTATCCATTAGCCGCCAGCATGTCAGAAATGCTGGACAAGTGGGAAGGAAAGTTTCCCGGTGCTTTCACAATGACCGGCGAAATCCTCTCCGGACGGATCGGTTTGGATAGGGTTTGCAGCGAATGGCGTGCCCAAATTGAAACAGTCATGGGTTTTGGATTGAAACCCCGGTTTTTAAATTCCCATGAGCATATCCACATGCTGCCTAAACTGTTCAAGCTGGCGTTGGAACTCGCCAATGAATACCAGATTCCCCATCTGCGGCTTACCCGCGCCGAATGGATGCGGCCCTTTGGTTTGTCCTCTTCATTAAGGAATGTATTGCTGCAAACCATGGCATCGGTCAATGTCTGGCGGATGATTTCTGGCACGCCTTGGTTCATCGGTTTGAGTCGCAGCGGGAAACTCGATTTGGCTTATCTAAAAAAACGTTTCGCCACACTGCAACCGGGCGCGACCTATGAATTGATGTGCCATCCTGGACATTTCGATCCCGATGAAATCACCGATTTGCGTCTATTGGCCTATCATGCTTGGGAAGCTGAATTGGCAGTGTTGACCGATCCTGAGTTTAAGATACTGCTAGATGAATTTAATATTTGTTTGGTGACTTTTCGTGATCTCCCCTAACCATTCCCTCCAACATCGGGGGAGACCGGCCCGGTCTATTGCGTTTCCTAGGCGGGGTCAGGGTGAAGGGATCAAAAAACTATTTTTTCAGTTTATCTAAAATTTCCCTTGCGAGGAATATAGAGCTTATGAATAATCCTCTGACCCCTTTTCCTGAAATAACTGTCCTCATCCCTGCTTATAACGAAGGGGAAGGGTTGGAACGTGCATTGTCCACCATTGCCGGCATACTGGAAACTATTTCTAAAGACTGGGAAATCATCGTCATTGATGATGGCAGCCGGGACAATACCTATGAGCGGGTTTGCCGTCATGCCCTAACCGAATCGCGGGTCAAGGGCGTGTCTTTCAGTCGTAACTTCGGCAAGGAAGCGGCATTGCTGGCGGGTTTGAAATATTCGCAGGGCAGGGCGGTCATTGCCATTGATGCGGACTTGCAGCATCCACCCGAATTGATGCCTGACATGGTTGCAAAATGGCGCGATGGGGCAAAAATTGTCCATGCCGTCAAACGCAACCGCAAGACAGACAGCCTAGGCAAGCGACTGGCTGCCTTGACGATTAATCAAATCATTTCACGGATGGGCGGCATCAACATCCACAATTCGTCCGACTTTAAGTTATTGGATCGGGAAATTGTCGATATATTGGTATATCAGTTGCCCGAAAGGCAGCGATTTTTCCGAGGGCTTTCCAGTTGGATCGGCTTCAGGGAAGAATATATTGAGTTCGATGTGTCCGAACGCATCGAGAATGAAAGCAAATGGTCATTCTGGTCCTTGGTGGAATTATCCATCACCGCCTTGACCTCGTTTACCAGTGTGCCGTTGCGTATCGTCACTTTTTTAGGGCTAATGACCCTAGTTTTGGGCTTCGTCGTCGCCAGTGAGGCGCTGTGGTCTTGGTATCATGGCCAAGCGGTTTCCGGCTTTGCCACCATCATCATCACCTTGTTGCTGATCGGTAGTTTCATCATGATTAGCCTAGGGATCATCGGCGAGTATATCGCCAAGATTTATGAAGAAATCAAAGCAAGGCCGCCTTATTTGGTCAAGTCTACGGTGGGGATTGGCGAGACAAAATCTTAAATCCAAAGGCTGGTTTCCAAGTTCCAGCTTGACCGTTTGTCATGAAGCTGGAGCTTAAATACCGCATTCCTACGCTGGATTGCGAACGAGCAGAACTGCACCTAGCGGCATTATGCTTCGAATGAGGGATTTATGAACACATTGATATATAAAAGAACACACAAAGGCGACCCTAATGAGGGTAGCATCAGAGCCTGCACTTTATTTGATGGGATATTTTGAAGTTCTAGCGTCAGGAAAACCAGATGACTTTGGTTACCAAGAGACCTACAGGCTTTTTAAGAACAACTTTCATGTGCGACATCAGCAAGTGTATGATAGACAAAAAGCCGAGCTTGTATTGGTCAAAGGTTCCGAGTCTAGTCGTTTACTCAAAAAAGCAGTTTGTATCAGTGTGATGGGTCGTGATAGTGCAGGTCAACCGCTCAAGGTTCTATCACCTGAAATGCAAGAAATCTTTGGATCATTTAATGGGCGGCTCAGTTTTCAACGTAGCCCCACGCGATGGGTAGACCCTGCTTATGTGGAGAGGGCGGCTGCTTTCATGAGGTCACTTACATGAATCCACTAATAATTCGCGCCATTTACTTATACTCCGCACGGTCATATTCTCGGTTTTGTTCCTCAAGCCGATGTTGGGTAAAATGGGCTTTGACACACCCAACATCGAAGCCGAAAAATGATTGACTTGGAACTGGCCAAAGAGCAATTGGACGAGTTACACAAGGAGGTGACCGAAAACCCCTGCGCACGCGCCCGAAAAAAATGTTGGGGGGTTTACCTAAAGGCAAGGGCTACGCACATCGGGAGATAGCCGGCGTGGTGCGGGTGGTCGCAGTCTTTCCCGCGTGGCCTAGGAAACTACCACAGTATGAACCTAGCATTTTCAGCTTTTTCGGAAGATATCCTAGGTTCATGGGCCGATTTCTGCGACCCTTCCGGGGTCGAATGCGGTATCCGATCTCAACCGGGGGTGTCGCTGGCGCTCAACCCCCGGCTAATAGCTAGCAACCCTACGGGTTGCAATATATCGGCATCCGTATACTGAAGCGGGTCAGGGTATGCGAAAAGTGCGAGACGGGGTTTGTAACCCCGCCGCTTACGTTTTGTGCGAAGCCACGGCAATCCGGCACGGCGTCAAACGTTACGGACGGGATAAGGCGATTTCCAATAATGAATCCACCAAAAGATTCGTCCACGAAAAACACGAAAGGCACGAACGAATCTTGCTTTTGTTCGTGCTTTTCGTGTCTTTCGTGGACTCTATTTTTTTCTACGGATCAGATTCTTCATGGGATGCTCTTTCTCAGGGATCACCTAACCTATCCCCATCCGGCGTAGGATTCTTAGCGTCTCCCCAACGTCAGCACTACCAAGGAATGTTCCATGACCTGCAACGAAAAATAGCCAACCAGTGATATTTCCCTGCCCGCTGGGTAAATATCCTCGCCCGCAGCGGCATGGGTGTCGATGGCCTTAAGCCAGAGCCGGTCATGTGGAAGGTGGGGTAAGGCAAAATCGACGTTGTGGGGGGTGGGGTTGAACAGGAAGCAAAGACCCGGGTCGCCATCCCTTCCTGCGTGGATGTGACACCCTAGGCAACTTTCATCGTCCCATCGGGGAGGAAAGCCTTGGCAGTTGAACCAGGTGATTTCATCTTGGCGGTAAAAGCGTTCCAGGGACAACACCCGATTGCGTTTGCGGAAGGCGATCATGCCTTGCACGAAGTTAAACAGCTCGCGGTTTTTGTCCAGCAACGCCCAATCGAACCAGGATGTTTCATTGTCCTGGCAATAGGCGTTGTTATTGCCGTGTTGGGTGCGGCCAAACTCATCCCCCCCCAGCAACATGGGTATCCCGCGTGATAGGAACAAGGTAGCCAGCATGTTTTTCCCTTGTTTGAGGCGGATACGGTTAATCAGGTCATCTTCGGTCGGTCCCTCCACGCCATAGTTGCAACTGAAATTGGCATCGCAGCCGTCGCTATTTTCTTCTCCATTGGCTAAGTTATGCTTATGGTGGTAACTGACCAAGTCGCTCAAGGTGAAACCGTCATGGCAGGTGACGAAATTGATGCTATTCACTGGAGCTTTGCCGCTATGATCATACAAATCGGCGCTGCCACACAAGCGTTTTGCCAAGGTTCCGGCCATGCCATGATCGCCACGCCAGAAGCTGCGGATATCGTCGCGGTAATGCCCGTTCCATTCCGACCAGCGTTCGCCGGGGAAGCGACCGACCAAATAGGCCCCGCCGGCATCCCATGCCTCTGCAATGAGTTTGACTTCGCGAAGAATCGGATCTTCGGCGATTTGCTCAAGCAGGGGGGGGTTAGGTGTCAAGTGCCCGCTTCTGTCCCTTCCCAAGATGGAGGCCAAGTCAAAGCGGAAACCGTCAACATGCATTTCAACCACCCAATAGCGCAGGCAATCGAGAATGAAATTGCGCACGACCGGGTGGTTGCAATTGATCGTGTTGCCACAACCCGAATAGTTTTTGTAGAACCTTTTGTCTTCTTCCAGCAAGTAATAGATGCTGTTGTCCAAGCCCCTAAAATTCAGTGTCGGGCCGGTCTCGTTGCCCTCGGCTGTGTGGTTGAACACCACGTCCAACAATATTTCAATACCTGCTTTGTGCAGGGCTTTGACCATGGTCTTGAATTCGTCCACTTGGCACCCAGGATATTGGCGGGTGCCGTATCCTTCGTGGGGCGCGAAGAAGCCAACCGTGTTATAACCCCAATAGTTAACCAGTCTTTCTTTGGTGAAAGGGTTTTTTGCCGTCAGTTCGTGGGGGTTGAATTCCTGCAATGGCATAAACTCAATGGCATTAACGCCAAGCTCTTGGAGATAGGGTATTTTCTCGATGACTCCAAGGTAAGTGCCAGGGCAAGCCGCGCCAGCGGACGGATGTATCGTTAAGCCCTTTATGTGGGCTTCGTAGATGATTAACTCCGGCCAATGCCTTTTAAGTGGGCGGTCATCTTCCCAGTCGAAGCCACTATGAATGACCAAGCCTTTGGCGAATGCAGAGGCTTTATGGATGCTGCCATCTTCATGGCGTACACAGCAATGGCTGAAATTCCAGGGTTGCGGGCTAGTGACCGCGCTGGTGTATGGGTCCAGCAGAATGGCATGGGGGCAGAATAGGTGGCCTTGTTCCGGCGCGTAGGGACCCTCCACTTGGAAAGCGTAGGTCTGCCCCCGCTTGGCACCCTTCACAAAGACATGCCAGATATCACCCGTTCGGTGGTGTTGTGGATCCAACTCAATGGTTTGAGAAGGGTTGGAATCCTCTGGCCGATTGAACAGCAATAGAAACACTCGGGTGGCGTGGCGGCTAAACAATGTGAAATTGATCCCACCTTCTTGCGAATAAACGCCTAGAGGGATGGGCGAGCCAGTTGCATGGTCAAAGGGCGGTGTCATCATCGTTGAAAGCTTGCCTCGCAATGGATATCAGGGTACAGCCGATTGATGTCATTTGAATCACAAATCAGGGCAAAGTTGTTTTCCAATCAGATTGGAGAAGCTGGCGAACACTTGCAGCAGAACGCCCATGATGGCGAGCGCCAGCCATCCGAAGATGACGAAGCCGTAGTGCAGCGGGGCAACGAACAGTTCTTCCATGAACCAGAAGGTGTGGCCCCACTCGTTCAAGCCGACATTCGGCAGGATCATGAACGGACCGGTCACGGCGATCAGGTACGGCAGGGACAGGCCTTCGCTCCAGTAAGGTAGGCGAGTCTTGGCGTACAAGAAAGCCGCGCCGCCCGTGATGATGTAGATCGGGTAGCTCAGGTAGAACTCGATGATGTGCGACGGGGTGAAGTCGGTGTCGCGCACGATCGTCTGGTGCCAAGTGCCGTCCTGCTCGGTGAAGTAGGAAGCGCCCCAGTAGATGGCCCATGCGTAAGCAAACAGCCATACCAGGTGGGTGATGTTGCGGCGCAGCTCTTCGCGTGGAGCCAAAGCTGCCAAGTTGCGGTCGCGGGTTTTCCAGATGTAGCCCCACAGGATCGAGGCGGTGACGATCTCGAGCACGATCTCGATGTACAGGAAGTTCATCCAGTAGGTCTCGAACTCCGGCGCGAACGAGTCAAGGCCGGCGGACCAGCCATAGACGCCCTCGTACCAGCGCACCCATGCGTAGAACACGGTGTAGATCGTGAAAGCGAAAGCCAGCCACTTTACATTCAAAAGTGGCTCTTCTTTTGCGCCTACGGTGCTAATCGTTGTTGTTGCCATAGTCAAAGCCTCCAGAGTCTTGGCATTAGAGCCATATTAAAGATTAATATCTTATATCACAAAATAAAATTGCCCAAGACGGATAACCGTCTTGGGCAATTCGTAACAGACGCTATGGATCTGGCTGAATAGCCGGGTATTACCCCGGCTACTCATCCGTCAGTCACTTACTTTTTGATCAGACCCTGATCAACCGCTTCGCACAGCTCTTTGCCAATCAGATTGGAGAAGCTGGCGAACACTTGCAGCAGCACGCCCATGATGGCGAGCGCCAGCCATCCGAAGATGACGAAGCCGTAGTGCAGCG
>CAIODU010000285.1 GCA_903857165.1 uncultured Methylococcaceae bacterium
CCTAGAGGCTGTCTTTATGATGTTAAATTGGCTTAGGCATACAATAAAGCCATAAATAGTAAGGATTATTGATAAGTATATATATCTAAAATCGGCGGCAACCCCGAAGGGTAAATATGTAAAAATATAGAAAAGAGACACAATGCCCATTGTAAAAATGAATTCACTCACTTCTTTTTCCAATTTGCTGAAGAAAGAAAAAAAGATAAGCAGCAATGATAAAATCAACCAACTTATTGGTCTGAAAATCCAGGTACTGCTAAAAGAGTCAACATAGGCTTTCACAAGATGATATAGACCATGCTTTCGCGTCTCAATGCCAATCTTATTGGGAGATATGCCATCCTGCCAAATATAATAACCATTCGCTTTATGGCTTAATAAGCCAAGAAGTCGATCAAAATGGGTTAATCGATGATTCATATAAGCAATGGGATGATTTATGATGGCATCAATCCACGCTTTTCGCATCGTTCTGTTTTGGTCGCCCATTTGCTTTGACAGTTCCCAGATAAAACCACAGTCCCCCCAGATAAATCCGCCCCAGTCATACCCTTCATGATAGCAAGGCCGCATTGCTTCCATTTGATTCTGGCTAAGCGCAAACGGATATTGGTTTTCACCGATGTTTAAGGATATTCCTGCCAGATCAAAAACCATCAGGCTGTGTGTGGCGGGTGACTTTGAAGCATTTAGCGCTTCGTTGAAAGCATTATTCATTCCTAGCGATAGTGAGGCAACTAAAATGTAAGCAATTGTTGTTTTCCAAAAATATGCCATATAGCTTCGGCCTGTTATGACATAAAGAACAAGGGGACCCGCGATTAAGCCAGCATTGTGACGGATGAGTGCTCCATAGATAAGAATAAGGATAAGCCAGATTTTATTCTTTAGGCTAACTTCATGGCCGTTTTGTTTTTGAGCAAAAACATAAGCGGCAACAAATGACCAAGCTGCAGCAAGTTGCACATCTTTCCAAATGACCCCGATAAAATTCAATACAGTGGGCGAGAACAATAAAGCGACCATAATTGCCGTTTTTATAAAGGAACCCGTAGGTATGGCCGATAACAAGAAATGAACCCCAAGCCAAAAAATGCTCACTTGCAAGAACAACATGGGCTGCGGCCCAGTATAAATGGCGTTCAACAATGACCACAGAAAAGCCATGATGGATGGATGCCAATCATTAAACTGAAACAATAGACTTTGTTCATATTGATCAAAAGAATCGGGGGTCAAATAGCTAGGGAAGAAAGTGAGTATGGTCAACAGGAAGCCTGTACATGGAAGCCATATTTGAATTTCTTTAGCGGTTACATTTTGGGGAATTTTCATTTTTAATAACCTTTGGTGGCTACTCCCATTTTAATCTAAAAACAGCCTGTTCTTATCGTAAGCTATTTCATTTAATATGAATAAGATACATCTGTTTCATACAAAGTGTTCATTGGAGTAAAATCGAATTGGTTGATATTGCAATGGTCACGGGGTTGGGCTAAAGTGGTAAATAAATATAGCGTAACTACTAAAAAATCATATTCGTAACGAGAGGGTTCTGCAACCTTTCTGACCGTGGAAAATCTTAAACCTATGATGAGTATAGAGTGGCAAGTTGTTGAATATAGCTTTCAATGCTGAAGCGTCTTGCATTCTCCTGTCCGGCTCGTCCTATACGATCCCCTAGATCATGTCTGGTTATCAATAGCCGGATCTTGGCCGCCATGTCTTGCGGATCGTTTGGCCTGCAAAGAAGGCAGTTAGTTTGGTCTTGGACAGTTTCGTTCAATCCTGGAATATTACAGGCAACGACGGGGACGGCAAAATATTGCGCCTCAAGGTGTGATAGTCCGGCAGGTTCCCAAAGTGAGGGCATAACGAAGCAGTCGAGAACGGAATAGAAATCGGCAAGGTTTTCGACATACCCCAACACCCGACCTAACTCTGACAAATTCTTCGTAACTATCTCAGATTGCATGCAAGCAAATTCGGGGCCATCGCCCGCCACCAGGAAATATAAGGGGAATTCATCCGCCAGTATGCTGGCTGCATCGAGAAAATCCCGCCAGCCTTTGCGTCGGACTATGCGGCTGGCAATCCCAAGGACGAACCTTCCTGGAGGGATACCCCAGGATTCTTTTAGTTGAGCGTTATTCTCTGGCAGGATTTGTTCATGATATCCTATGTTTCTGACTGGATTGTAAAGGACAACCGATTTGCGCATTCGCTGGAATGTCAGCGCCATTAGAGACTGCTGGACAAATTGGCTAATCGCAATATGAAGATCAACCCTTGGAGCAGCTAGAATCTGGAAACAGCAATAGGCGAAGCGCTCTAGTCGGCTGCCACTTTCCACCGCAATTGCAGACCCATGTTCATGTAACACCAGCTTGATGGATTTAGTCCACAGAATAAGCGCAGCAAGATACCCAAACACCTCCGACCTGAATAAATGACAGTGCAGAATCCCAATTTGGTGTGCCTTCGCCAATTTCAGAATGCTCAAGATCGGCCAAAGGGAAAATCGACTAGGACTCGGAAATATTTTGACATTAGGGTGGTCGATGCTGACTGTTCTCGCTGTTTCACGCAACGCCAAGAGGAAAATATGCCGGTTATCTGTTTGAGCCTCGAACAGACTTTTTAGAATCGTCTGAGTACCCCCGAAATCCAAGGAGTCAACGATATGAAGTACGGCGATTCTGCCGCAAGGATCGATTGATTGTGTGTCAGAATGTGTCGTCATTTATTATGATATTTTAGCTTATGCGGCTTACCGGAGGCTTTCAGTGATTTGCGTTGACCCGTCCCGTTGGCGATATCGCCATCTGGGGGCAGTGCCTGATCCTGCTCCGGGATAACCCTGACGACAGAGAAATAGGAGTCTTGATAAAGGGCATTGGCTACTTTCCATGGAACAACGGTGATATCCGCTCCGTAGTTTCTGCCGACCTGCATCACAGCCGTCAAGTCCCGTGATCTAAGCGCGGCCTTGGTCTCTAAGAATGCCTTGGTCAGTCGCTCGGTTTCCATTCCTGAAAGGCTTTCAGTTGGCGCTGCGGCAACTTGCCTTGGACCCACAATAGGCCGATTGAGCAGCATCAGTTCGTCACGATCAGACAATAACTTATTAAATGCCTGCGGGTTTTCTGCCAACCATTGCCGCACGCCCAGCGTAGAGTAGTAATAGGGGTAGTCATAGGATATGCCGAGTGCGCTGCGGGCGTTTTGCACTTGCGATTCGTTTGATGAATCCAGTAATTTCACATGAATAGCGGTCACTAGGATGTTTTCGCGCGCACTGGAGGATAAGGACTTCATTCCCAGCGGGAGGGCGACGAAAACGACGACAATCGCACAACCTAACACTGGACCCCGTTTCCTTTGTACGGCGAATTCAAACAAACGGAAGATGAAATAAATCGAAGGGATCATGATGAACGAAATTGTCCGAATCTCCTCAATGTTTATCGGAGGTATGGGCAGGAATCCTCGCACCAGCCACAAAGCGGTTTGCGGGCCAAAGGCCACGACCGGAACTGCGACAAAAAAAGCCAACATGCGTTGGTCAAGTTTAGAAAAACCATAGCGTTTTTGCACGATGATTCCCGACAGCGTGAGCAGGAAGATCAACGCATACGAAGAGAAAATGTTAGCCCAGTTCGCCAGCGGTAGTGGCATGTTTCGCCAGGCGCGTAGTTCTAACTCGGTGCGCCAGGCTTCGCTCAGGCTTTGTGTCCGTCCTACTGCTTGTGGCTGGCCTGCGGCTTGTGGCTGGCCTGCGGCTTGTGGCTGGCCTGCGGCTTGTGGCTGGCCTGCGGCTTGTGGCTGGCCTGCGGCTTGTGGCTGGCCTGCGGCTTGTGGCTGGTGGCCCGAGCCTTGTGGCTGGCTGGGGGAAGCTGCTTCGGTGGGCGCTGACGAGGCTAGAAAACCAGTCAGATTAGGGCTCAGCCCAGTCCTTTCCAGTCCAATCTGAATCCCTGCGGCAACCACGAATGCCACAGCAAAGCTTGCCAGCATCCAGTCGGGCCTGCACCGGCGCGTGATGATGAAATCCCATGCCTCCATGACCAGAAGAACGCCGAAGAAATGAAATGCGCTCAAATGCAACAATGCAGCAAAGACCAACAAGGGGTATGACAAATAGCGCCACGGATTCTCAAAATGTATCAGGTAGAAACGCAGGATCAGAAAGATCGCCGGCATGACCAGTGTCCGGTTTAGCATGGCGACCGAGTCAGTCACACCCCAGGACCCAACCCCAAAGGACAGGGAAAATCCGGCCAATAGGGTGAATAAAATGGCTTTCGCTTTTGACTGCGTGAAGCAATGCAAGAGTAATTCAAAAGTCAACAGATAGGGTATCGTCAACAAAGCGAGAAATAGCTTCATCGACTGCACATGATTGCCGGTAGAGGGGTACAAATAGGCGAGTATGACGCCTTCATTATGAACGGAATTTAAGCTTTGCCAGTAGTCGCCGCCAGGGTGATCCGTGCGGATCGAGTCGGCCTGGCTCATGTAAGAGATATGGTCTGAACCGAGAAGCGGGTGGTCGCCAAGGGCCACGAAGACCGCACAGGCGAAGACTGCGTAAAGTAGGAATGACAACCCCCAGCCATTGATAAAATAGGTCCATCTAATATTGGCGACTGGGGAATGGATTAAGTGATTCGAGTTCATGCTGCTTTGTTGTAAGGGCTGGAAGTACGGCAAAGTTCCCAAATTTGCACGCCCGCACCGATAATGGCGACGACGAGTCCAAGAAACAGGAGTAGCCAGGAAAAAGCGACTGCTTGCTCGGCACTGGTGTGGAGTGCCTTAAAAAAGAAGATTGAGAACACCTCACGAACCCCAATCCCCGATATGCTGATGGGCAGGAGAAGGATGATGGATAGACAAGAAAAAAAGATCGTGGCAGTAAGCGGGGTTACGTCGATCCCAAAGGCCCGAAATGCAATCATATAACCGAATATGGTGAACATGTGTACCAGCAGGCTCAGTCCGAATGCGCCAAGCAATAGGCCGGGGCGGACTGTGTAGGGTGACACCGCCGCGAGTACCCGATCCACCACCGCCCGCAAAGAGGCTATGGGTATCCATGCGATCATCCACCGAATCAGGGCGGCAAACCAAGGGGTGAAGGCGCAAGCGACGCCGATGGCGATGCATGCGCTCAAGGCAGCACCGGACAACGCCATTGATTGGTACTCTTCCAGTCCCGATGCGGACATCGATCTCATCAGCAGAAAGCCGATGGCCGCGATAAAAAACAAGGCGGCAAGACCAATCAGGCGATCCACCAGAATTGATGCAGGAAGCACATCCACGCGCATCGTCTTTTCCTTGGCGGCCAGGGCCACGCCTCGTGCGATGTCTCCCGAGACTGCGCCGGGCAGGATGGACCCATAGAACAGGCCGATCAACAGGTATTTGACAGCCGATTGGAACGATAATATGCTCTGTGCCAGCATCTGCCAACGCCAGGCTGAAAAGGCTATCGTCGGCACTGAAATCAACAGGCAAATCATTACGTCAACCGGATTTGCCGTGTTAATCTGGGCGATGACCTCTGCGTATGATACACGATGAAGCACTGCCACCACTAACATGGCGGAAAAAGCCAGCTTGGCCCCTAGTAGCCACCGGGCATCAACTTTCATTACTGCGTCACCCAGAGCGCCCCATCAAGCTTTCTTCCGTCCAATAACCATGCGGGTGTCGCCGCACAAGGAATGGTAATGGTCATAAGCCTCCTTGCCTCCCCTAGGCTGATAGCACAGGTAATCAACCTGATTCTCCACCGTTACTCCAAACTCGGCGAAAATGGCGCATATCTCCGACCACTCAATATGGTCGTCAGGCCAGACATGAATGTCGCCTTCGCGTTCGAAACGAGGATTCACGAATAGTTTTATGAAGGCACCTTTCCAGAAATCGAGAGTAAAAAATTCCCGGGTGTCAAACAGCATTATAATATGCTCTGCAAGCCCCAGCTTGCAAAGTGTTTTGTAGGCAGCCAAGTTGGTATCTGGTTCCCAGGTTGCTGGACTGGATTCGTGATCGATATAGATAAACCCGCCGGGGCGCAGGATACGGATCATCTCCCGGATTGCCCCGAGGTAATCTGGAATATGATGCAATACTGAATAAGAGGTGACCGCATCAAATGTATTATCGGGAAAGGGAAATTTTGGTTCTTTGGGAACTTGAATGGTAAAAAATTAGCCCAATATAAACAAATGGTTGCCAAGTCCAGCAACGCGATTTTAAAGCGAGGTGTGCCATGTCCGAGTATGTCACAATTCCTCTTGATATTGAAGGGGTCAAAGTCA
>CAIODU010000286.1 GCA_903857165.1 uncultured Methylococcaceae bacterium
ACGCCGCGAACCGCCTCAAGCGCAACCTTCGCCTTGATCTCGCCAGTGAAAACCTTGCGTTTCTTCTCGCTCACAACAACCCCCGTTTTCCAGAAGGCCACCATCTTAAATGATTGTCCGAAAATTGGGGTCCACTATATTTTAAGGAGCCAAGACAAAATCCATGCGCGTTTGCGGGCCGCGGCAAGCTGCGGGCTTCGCTTGAATTGGATGCGTGTGGTGAAACCGTATTTCACCAAGTCCAGCATGCCTTGCCCGTCCATACCCCGCAAGCCTATCGCTTTGGGTTCTTGTTCCTTCAATGTTCCGAGCAGGCGATCCCAGTCGGGAAATTACCAAGCCCAGACCCCATGCCAGACTTTACTTGGATAAAATTGTAGACACAATAAAATTATTGTCAAGCATTTGTTTAGTTCATATAATGTACAAAAGTTCATTTATTTTAATAGAAGATTTCAACCATGACTGCCACCCCAGAACCAGAACCCGGCTTCGGAATCGGTGCCGTCTCCCGCCTGACCGGGATACCGCTAGACACCTTGCGCATGTGGGAGCGCCGCTACCACTTGGTGACGCCCATGCGCTCCAAGGACAACAAGCGTCAGTATTCACGCTCGGATCTGACCCGGCTGAGCCTGATCAAGCAGTTGGTGGATCGGGGGCACGCCATCAGTGCCGTCGCCGCTCTGAGCGAGGAAGCCTTGCGGGAGCGCCTGCAAGTCTATCAGGACAGGCCACAGCCAGCGTCGGCCGATGGCCGCCCCCTGCGCGTTTTGGTGCATGGCCACGCCCTGCCGTTCCTAGTGGGATATTGGAAAAGCGAATGGGAAGGCATCGAGGTCATCGGCAACCATGTGTCCTATGCCGATTTCGAAAAAGACGCCATCATGCAAAAACCCGATGTGCTGGTCTTGGAAATGCCCGCACTGCAAGCCGACCGGGTTGCCCAACTCCAGCAGCTCGCCATGCGATCAGGGGCCAAGCGCACGGTGGCGGTGTACAGCTTCGGCATGAGTTCCTTGCTGGAGCGCTTGCGCAAAGACGGCATTTCCATCATGAGGTCACCGGTCACCGCCGAAGCCTTGGCCCAGGCTTGCCGCATTGACAGCCGGGCCGCCCATCGGCCACTGGCCTTGCCGACAGTCGGGGAAGCCCTCCCGCCGCGCCGCTTCGACGACGCGACCCTCTCCGCCGCGACCCGGCTGCCCACCAGCATCCGCTGCGAATGCCCGCAACACCTCGCCGATTTGCTATTCCGCCTCAACGCCTTTGAAGCCTATAGCGCGGACTGCGAAAACCGCAATGAGGCCGACGCGGCCTTGCACACCCACTTGCACAGCGAGACGGCGAAAGCACGGGCGTTGCTGGAAGGAGCCTTGGAGCATTTGGTGCGTTGCGAGGAAATCGACCTTACGCCGGTGTCTTTTGAAAACACCGCCAATGCCTGAGCGGGGATGCCCATGACCTGTCTGCGGCTTGTCCTCGGCGACCGGATCAATCACAGGCATTGTCGGTCTGGCCGTGTCGAACCGGCGGCGGTTGAAATTATTCCCCGGCCCGCCAGTCTGAATGGCATTACACCGGTAAACCCATAGGAAAGCGATGATGAACGACCACCCCTGCGTTGAGGAAGAGTTGACCGTTTGGTTTTGGAATCCTGCCTCGCTCACCGGACTGACCGAACGGGGAATGATACCCGACCCGCTTCTGCGTTTTGGCATCCGCCGCCTGTTGCGGCAACGTCTTGCCAGTTTGCCCATCAATGATTGCGAGGCCGCTGCCGGCTACTTCGACGGATTCATAAAGCTAATGGACGAATCGCCCACGGCTCTGGTCCCGGAAAAAGCCAACGAACAACATTACGAAGTTCCCGAATCCTTTTTCGCTGCGGTGCTCGGATGTAACCGAAAATACAGCAGTGGCTATTGGCCGGAGGGGACTGCCAGTTTAGACGAGGCCGAGGCAGCGGCCCTTAAAGTGACCTGCGAACGGGCCGGGTTGAAAAACGGACAAGACATTCTCGAACTGGGCTGCGGCTGGGGTTCGCTGACGTTATGGATGGCCGGGCGATACCCTGAAAGCCGGATCACGGCGGTCTCCAATTCGCACTCGCAACGCGCCTATATTCTTGCCGAGGCCGTCAACAGGGGCTTGCAGAATGTGGAAGTCATCACCTGCGACATGAACCAATTCCGCACCGACAAAAGCTTCGACCGTGTCGTTTCGGTCGAGATGTTCGAGCACATGCGCAACTGGCGGGAATTGTTCCATCGCATCAATGGCTGGCTTAACCCCGGTGGCCTGTTTTTCATGCACATATTCGTGCATCGAAGCCTGCCCTACCTGTTTACCGTCGAAGATGACAGCGATTGGATGAGCCGCCACTTTTTCTCCGGCGGGATGATGCCCAGCGACGGCCTGCCAGCCTATTTTCAAGATTCTTTGCGGCTGGTTCGCCAATGGCGCTGGAACGGGCAGCACTATGAAAAAACCGCCAACGCCTGGCTGTCCAATATGGACAAAAACAAGGATCGAGTATGGCCTATCCTAGCGGAAACCTACGGTGCCGAATCCGCCCAAACCTGGTGGGTGCGTTGGCGTTTGTTCTTCATGGCTTGTGCCGAACTTTGGGGGTACAACGACGGCCAAGAGTGGTGGGTAAGCCATTACTTGTTTGAGCGCAAGCTTGACTGCCATAGTCCGGTCAGTAAAGAAAATTAAACAATGACTATCACTCATAACAATCTTTCCCTGAACCCTTTGGCCAACATCCTCGCCTATCAGCTTGCCTGGTTCGCCTGCATATTGGGTGCGGCAAAGGGCTTGCCTTGGATTGGCACCTTTACTGCCGTATTAGTGGTTGTCTGGCATTTGTCGGGTGCGCGACATCCCAAGACCGAACTGGTGCTGATTGCCGCTGCCGGGGTCATGGGCCTGTCATGGGAAAGCCTTCTGGTCCAGACCGGCTGGATCGCCTACCCCTCGGGAAATATTATTCCCGGGCTTGCCCCGCACTGGATCGTCGCCTTATGGCTGGTTTTTGCCACCACCTTCAACGTCTCGCTAAAGTGGTTCAAAAAACATCTGGCTGTTGTGGCTTTGTTTGGCTTTGTAGGCGGACCCCTCGCCTTCCATGCGGGAAGCGCATTGGGCGCTTTGACGCTAACACCCGAACTGGGGCTTGCCGCCATCGCGGTGGGTTGGGGCCTGTTGATGCCGATACTGATGCTGCTCGCCCGCCGCTTTGATGGCGTCAGCCCACTGCCTGAAACAATCATCAATCCATGAACACAAGGACTTTCCCCGCATGTTCAACGCTTCTCTATTCAAAATTTATCTTGTGGGCTTTATCCCGCTTTTTTTCATCGCTCTCGTAACTTGGCTCATTAGCCTATGGAAACGGGATGTCAGCATTGTCGATAGCCTCTGGTCGGTTTTTTTTCTGGCGGCAGCAATCAGTTTTGCCATTAAGCTGCCGTTCTTGGGTCCGCGTGGGATAATCCTATTGACACTGCTAGGGTTTTGGGCCACCCGGCTTTCCACCTATATCACTTGGCGCAATTGGGGGCATCCCGAGGATAGCCGTTACCAGACCATCCGCCAGAACAACGAGCCAAATTTTGCCTGGAAAAGCCTGTATCTCGTATTTATCCTGCAAGCCTTGCTGGCCTGGATTATTGCAGCGCCCCTGCTGGTGATCTTGGCAAGCCCCACCCCCTTGCAATGGATCGATTTTTTAGGGATGGCCATCATGCTTTTCGGTTTCAGTTTTGAGAGCATTGCGGATTGGCAATTGGCAAGATTCAAGGCCAAACCAGAGAATAAAGGCAACGTCATGGATCATGGATTATGGCGCTATACCCGCCATCCCAATTATTTTGGGGAGTTTTGCGTCTGGTGGGGGTTTTTCCTGTTGGCAATCGCCTCCGGTGCATGGGCGACCGTCATTTCGCCTTTAATAATGTCTTTTCTGCTGCTCAAAGTATCGGGCGTGCCTATGCTAGAAAAGGACATAATCCAGCGTCGGCCTACCTATGGGGATTATGCCTCCCGCACTAATTCTTTTTTTCCCGGTTTGCCAAAACCTTAGTTTACAAAATTCAGGCATTCACCATGAACCGCTATTTTTATCACGTCTTGTTGCTGGCTTCCCTATCTTGGCATGTTCATGCGGATGGCAACGCCGACAATTGGAACTTCAAGGTTTATCTCGATGACAAGCCCGTTGGCTTCCATAACTTCACTATCGAGGGGGATGCCAAGGAAAAGCGATTAAAGAGCATGGCACGCTTTGATGTCGATTTTTTCATCTTCAACGCTTATTCCTACCGGCATGAATCCAATGAGCATTGGAATGGGGACTGCCTTACCGAGATTAATTCATCGACCAATGACAACGGCGATAAATTATCCGTGCATGGCAAGGCTGCACAGGGAAGCTTTCATTTGGCAACCAATAATGTCCAGTCTGAACTGCCTGCTTGCGTGATGACCTTCGCCTATTGGAATCCGGAGATGTTAGGGCAGAAGCGTTTGCTGAATCCGCAAGACGGCAAGTATGTTGATGTCGAAATAAAGCAAATTGGGCAGGATGCCATCAAGGTGCGGGGAAAAGACATATCCGCTTCGCATTACCGCCTGAAGGCCGATAAATTCCTGATTGACCTTTGGTATTCCGCCGACCGCCGCTGGCTGGCCTTGGACTCGACCCTGGAAAACGGCCGTTTGCTCCACTATCGCATCGAATGAGTAATCCATGAAACTATCCTTTATTTTAATGACCACTTTATTGGGAATGGCTATGACCTTGTTCGGCTGCAACAATACTCCAAAGCCACCCATAGCCATCGTGCCGCAGGTAAAGCTTGAACGGTTCATGGGGCCATGGTACGTCATCGCCAACATTCCCACATTCATCGAGAAAGGTGCGCATAACGCGGTGGAATCCTATCAATTAGCGCCAGACGGTTCCATCACAACCACCTTCACCTTTCGCCAAGACAGCTTTGATGGCCCGGAAAAGCGTTACCAACCCACCGGATTCGTGGTCGACAAGGCATCGAATGCAGTCTGGGAGATGCAGTTCGTTTGGCCCTTCAAATCCGATTACCGGATTGTTTATCTCAATGCTGATTACACCCAGACCGTCATTGGCCGGGACAAGCGGGACTATGTATGGATCATGGCACGCAAACCGGAAATACCCGATGCGGATTACCAAAACATTTTAGAATTGCTGACGCGCCAAGGCTACGATGTGGGGCAAATCCAAAAAGTCCCACAGCGCTGGTGATTGCGGAACCTTAAAACCATAAATCAGAACAGATGACGATGACCCATCAACCTCCCCTATTGAAACGATGGCTGATTGCCTTGGTGCGTTGGTTCGATGCCGAAGCGGCAACGGATCAATTGGCGACTGGCGACTCGGCAAGAAAGATTGACGGCTTGCGCACCTTGCCGTTCGTCCTTATCCATATAGCCTGTTTCAGCGTGATCTGGGTAGGCTGGAGCCCCACCGCCGTGGCCGTTGCGGTAGCGCTCTATGTCCTGCGCATGTTTGCCATCACGGGGTTCTATCATCGTTATTTTTCCCACCGCACCTTCCATACCTCACGCCCGGCGCAGTTTGTCTTTGCCGTCATAGGCGCGGCCGCCGTGCAGCGCGGCCCGATATGGTGGTCCGCCCACCATCGCCACCACCATGCCCACGCGGAAGACGAGGACGATGTGCATTCCCCGGTCAGGCATGGCTTTGTGTGGAGCCACATGGGTTGGTTTTTGTCCCAAGCCAATTTCGCCACCCGCTCAACCCTCGTCAAGGATTGGTTGAAATTTCCAGAACTGCGCTATCTGGACCGTTTTGACATTGTAATACCCACACTGCTGGCTTTTGGGCTGTATGGTTTGGGCTATTCCCTTGAACATCTAGCCCCCGGTCTAGGTACGGACGGTCCCCAATTGCTGGTTTGGGGGTTCGTCATATCGACCGTGGCCTTATACCACGCCACTTTCACGATCAACTCATTGTGCCATGTCTGGGGCAATCGCCGTTACAACACCCGCGACGACAGTCGCAATAATGTCTGGCTGGCAATCCTGACCTTTGGCGAAGGCTGGCACAATAACCATCATCATTATCCCCGTTCGGCCCGTCAAGGCTTCTTCTGGTGGGAGATCGACCTGACTTATTACCTGCTCAGGCTACTGTCCTGGCTTGGCATCATCTGGGATTTGCAGCCCATCCCGAAGGGAGTCCGAAGCTTTCGCCGCCTGGACAAAGTGGCTGGAAAACAAACCATTAGAGACTAGACACTATGAGAATTGCCATTATCGGTAGCGGCATTTCCGGGCTGGTGGCAGCCTACCATCTGAGCCAAACCCACGAAGTCACCGTTTTTGAAGCCAACAATTATATTGGTGGTCATACCCATACCCACAAGCTGCCGTTGGGCGACCGTGACTATGCAGTGGACAGCGGGTTTATCGTATTCAACGACTGGACCTACCCCAACTTCATCGCATTGCTTGAGCAATTGGGCGTGGAACACCAACCCAGTTCGATGAGCTTTGGCGTCAAATGTGAGCGGAGCGGACTGGAATATAACGGCACTAGCTTAGATACCCTGTTCGCCCAACGGCGCAACCTGTTCAGCCCTTCATTTCTTCGCATGATTTGGGACATCATGCGTTTCAACAAACAGGCCCCCGCACTCCTTGCCAGTGATGACGACCAAACCACGCTGGGGGATTACCTGTCGATCAACCGGTACTCCCGCGCATTCACCGACCACTACATTCTGCCGATGGGCGCGGCGATCTGGTCGGCTGCCCCGGAACAGATGCTGAATTTTCCTGCCCGCTATTTTGTGCGCTTCTTCCACAATCACGGCATGTTGAACATCGACAACCGGCCGGTCTGGCGGGTGATCAAAGGCGGTTCCCAGCGTTATGTGGAAGCGCTGACCCGCCGCTTTGCAGACCGCATCCGTCTCAACACCCCAATCCAAAGCGTAAACCGGCTGGCCGACGGTGTTCGCATTCAGCCATCCAATGCCGAGGCAACGGATTTTGACGCCGTCATATTTGCTTGCCATAGCGACCAAGCCTTAAGGCTGCTGGCCGACGCCACCCAAGGCGAGCGGAATATACTCGGCGCGATACCTTACCAGGAAAACGAAGCGATCCTACACATCGACTCAAAGGTTTTGCCCCGCAGCCGCTTGGCATGGGCGGCCTGGAACTACCACATCCCAAAGGAAAAACAAAACCGGGTTGCGTTGACTTACAACATGAACATCTTGCAGAGCTTGGATGCCCCCGAGACGGTTTGCGTAAGCCTAAACTACGGCGAGGGCATCGACCCTAACCGCATCATCAAACGGATAACCTATCACCACCCTGTCTATACGCCGGCGGGCATTGCCGCCCAACAGCGGCATGGAGAAATTAGCGGAGTCAACAATACCTATTTTTGCGGGGCTTATTGGGGTTTTGGCTTCCATGAGGACGGCGTCAACAGTGCGCTCCGCGTCGTCGCGCAGATCGAAGGCAGCGCCTTGCATGCATAGCTGCCTCTATGTCGGACAAGTCAGGCATCGGCGGTTCTTGCCCATGCCGCACGTTTTTAACTACGGCTTGTTCATGGTTTATCTGGACCTCGCCGAGCTGGACTCGGTATTTGCCAGCCGCTGGTTCTGGTCGGCGGACAGACCCAATCTCGCCTGGTTCAAACGATCCGATTACTTTGGCGACCCCGCCATCCCCATTGACCGTGCGATACGCGATTTTGTAGCCGAAAAAACCGGCATCCCGCCTTCAGGGCCAATCCGCCTACTCACCCACTTGCGTTATGCCGGGCTTAACTTCAATCCAGTGAGCTTTTATTACTGCTTCGACTCCACGGGGGGGCATGTCGAGACCATCGTCGCGGAGATCACCAATACCCCATGGAACGAACGCCATGGCTATGTGCTCGGCCAATCGGCAGACGAAGGCAGTAACCGGCATCACCGGTATCGCTTCGACAAGGATTTCCATGTGTCACCCTTCTTTCCGATGGACATTGCCTATGACTGGCGATTCGGGGAACCCGGCAAAAGGCTAACCGTCCATATGGAACTCGTGCGCAATGGTGAAAAGGTCTTTGATGCCACTTTGGACCTTCAACGCATCCCGATGAGCGCGGCGAATATGGCTTGGGCGCTGCTGCGTTATCCAATGATGACAGCCCAAGTGTTGGCGGCGATTTATTACCATGCCGCACGGCTCAAGCTCAAAGGCATACCCTTCTTCGACCACACTTGACCCTTCGAACAAAAGGAAAAAACCCATGAAGAGTTCAATCGCACAAACCGCCACCGCCCCGCACCGGACACGTAGCTTGGACGGAATCGCCCGCCGTCTGCTGCACAAGCAACTGGCACAACTGCGTGAAGGCGAACTGACATTGGTGGATCATGAAACCCGGCGGTTTGGATCGGTACAAACCGAATTTCCCTTATCAGTCACGATTGAGGTGCGCGAACCCGGGTTTTACAGCGATGTGGTGTTCGGCGGCAGCGTGGGGGCAGGCGAGGCTTACATGGCAGGGCTTTGGATCTGCTCGGACTTGACCTCACTGACCCGCATCCTGCTGCGCAACCGCCATGTGCTGGATGGCATGGATGGCGGCTATTCGCTGATTGCGGCACCGCTGCGGAAACTGATCCATGCCGTGAACCGGAATACGAAAACCGGCAGCCGTCGCAACATCGCAGCCCATTATGACCTCGGCAATGACTTTTTCCGTTTGTTCCTCGACGACACCCTGATGTATTCCTCAGCCATCTTTGCGACCCCGGAGACCAGCCTGAAGGAGGCCTCAATCGCCAAGCTTGATCTGATTTGCCGCAAACTGCAACTCAAGCCCACCGACCATCTGGTTGAAATCGGCACTGGCTGGGGCGGTTTTGCCCTTCATGCCGCTGCAAATTATGGATGCCGGATCACCACAACCACCATTTCCCAAAACCAGTTTGACTTGGCCCAGGAACGCATCCGCGAAGCGGGACTTGCCGACCGGGTCACCCTACTGCTTGAGGATTACCGGGAACTCAAAGGGCAATACGACAAGTTGGTGTCCATCGAAATGATCGAGGCCGTGGGTCACCATTATTACGACAGCTTCTTCCGCCAATGCGCTTCCTTGCTCAGACCGGACGGTGCGATGCTGCTCCAGGCCATCACCATCGCCGACCAGCAATTCGCCAGTGCGAGGGACGAGGTGGACTTCATCAAACGCTATATCTTCCCCGGTTCCTGCATTCCGGCAATCACCCCGCTGCTGCAAGCGGCAACCCGCGCATCGGACCTAAAGCTCGTCCATCTGGAAGACATCGGTCCCCACTACGCGACTACCCTCAACCATTGGCGGCAAAATTTCTTCAATAATATTGAGGAAGTGCGCAAGCTCGGCTATCCCGACCCGTTCATCCGCATGTGGGAATTCTATTTGACCTACTGCGAAGGCGGATTTATCGAGCGGGTGCTAGGCGATGTGCACATGCTGTTTATGAAACCGCTTGGGCGGGGCTTTCCCCCCGTCACTATTGTTCCCCCCCTTGCGCATAAAGGGTGAAGTTTCCACAATCGGATAAAAATTCTCCATTCCGGTTAACCCTAGGCAATGCAGGGTACTGCGCATATTTGTCCGAAAAAATACGCTACCAAAGGGTGTCGTAAAACCATAAAGGCGTAGTTTCCGTACATGATCTGTTTGCGACGGGGTTTTTCGTACATTTTTAGAAGCTATTTTGAGGCGATTTGGCAGTTGCACATAGCGCGTCGTAAAACATATGTTTTCCGTCAGGTTGTGCCGTGCTACTCCCCTATCACCCCAATGTTGTCTAAAAATTTGACTATAATCAGGGTCATGACGACGAACATTGCAGGATGGTGTCATGAACCGAAAAATCCGCATCCAACGTTTGGCCCCCCAAGATCGGGATCTATGGCAGAAGCTCTACTACCGGCATAAGGCGCAGCGCCAACGGCGGCGGCTGTTGGCCTTGAAGGCGATCTGGGACGGGCAAACCCTTGGCCGCCGTGTGCCGGGATCAGAAGGTCCACCGGCACTCCCTTAAGCCTGGTACACACCGGAGCTTGTTTGTAGATCGGCTCCCTGCCCTCTTCGCCCATGCCGTGGAGTATCCGAAGCCTTTGGGCACTACTGCCCTTGAGCCTGCATACGCAAGGTCGGTAGGCGAGGGTTCCAGGGTCAGGGAAACCGGGTGTTTATAGTAAACCAAGAACAGTGCGGGGAACAGAATTATGAACGTTGCGGGTATTGATGTCGGCAGTGAGAAATTGGCAATGGTCATCGGCAAAGACGGCCGTTTGCATAAGCCCCGCGATTTTATTAACGAATCCACAGGCCACGCGGCCATCATCAATGCTTTGCGAAGCGCCAAAGTGCCCCGCGTGTGCATTGAGGCCACTGGCGTTTACCACTTGGATCTGGCCGTCGCCCTGCACGACGCCGGCATCGGGGTCATGGTGGTCAACCCCAAGGCGGCACGGCGCTTTGCCGAGGCCATGATGAGCCGCACCAAGACCGACCCGGTGGACGCGGCCCTGCTAGCCGAATTCGCCGCACGGATGCCCTATGTCGCCTGGGTGCGGCCTAGCGACGAGGTGCTCGCCCTGCGTGCCTATGCCCGCCACCTGGCGGCGCTGACCAAGCTGCGCACACAGTTGAAGAACCAACTCCATGCCTGGCAACAGTCGGGGACGGTCCCCGCCGCCATCGTCGCGGCTGTCCTTGAACACATCAAGCAGGTGGATGCGCACATCGAGTCCATGCGCGGCAAGGCTTTGGATCTAGTCGGCAGCCATGCCTCACTGCAAAAGCCCTACGAACTCCTGCTGTCGGTCAAGGGGATTGCCGAGGCCAGCGCCATTGCCCTGCTGGGCGAGTTGCTTGTGCTGCCGGAGGGGATGTCTGCCCGCCAGTGGGTGGCCATGGCCGGACTGGACCCGCGCCATAGCCAGTCCGGCAAGAGCGTTAACAAGAAGCCCCGAATTAGCAAGGCCGGCAATCGCCACTTGCGGATGGCCCTATACATGCCCTCCTTGAGCGCATGCAGGCATGACCCGCACCTGCGCGGCTTTTACCGGCACTTGATCGACCATCGTGGGCTGAAGAAGCTACAGGCCGTTTGCGCCGTCATGCGCAAACTGCTGACCGCCCTCCATGCGATCCTGAAAACGGCAAAGCCCTTCGACGGCAGCCGTCTGTTCGCCCTTCGGCAGGAGGGGTGATTTCCAATAATGAATCCACCAAAAGAATCGTCCACGAAAGACACGAAAAGCACGAACGAATCTTGCGGTTGTTGGTGCTTTTCGTGTCTTTCGTGGACTCTGTTTTTTTCCTACGGATCAGATTCTTGATGGGATGTTATTTTTTTAATTCCTCGTGCATTTTCTCTGGAGCACCTTGTTTGTGCGCCGGACGCAAAACACTCTGCTGTCCAAGCTGGGTAGAATTCTAAACATTGCTTCGGCACCGTTGTTTTTTTCTTGCTCCGCCACAATAAACGACAAACAAAGTTTCTACCTGGTGAGTGAATCCCACCCCTTCCAACCCCTTTTTAAACAAATTCGCGTCATCACCCTGTTCATTTTAAGTTTGAATTTGAAGTAACAATGTTTGATATTTCGTATCAACTAGCACGTTTTATGTTTTTATAGGGTTCACATCGCTTGTTATGACTTTTCAGACATGCCCTTTGTAAAGGGCTGAGCTGTTTAGGCCTCTTTTTTTTCCAGATCGGAACCCACCTGGCGGGATTGCACAACTTGGGTGGAACCCGGACAGGGAGTGCATGCTGTCTTCTTTTGGGTGCGGGGAGAACTGGTGAGCAAAAAAAAAACAGCGC
>CAIODU010000287.1 GCA_903857165.1 uncultured Methylococcaceae bacterium
GGTGACATGTCGGTTGCGTAAGTGTTTGAAAAAGGCTTGATGGTGACACCTGGATTCACATCCTTGTGACTGGATTCCGGCATCCATGCCGGAATGACGAGTTGTCTATCAGCACTTTGGCTCATAATGAGAATTGCTGCGGCGATGCCGTCGGCATAGTGGATGTGTTGTTGTTGTGCGGACTGTATTGCTGCGGTGGCAAAGTGGCTCAGGGTGGCTTCATCCTGTGGCAATTTGATGTCGGGCAGGTTGGGTGCCAGTGCCGCCAGTGCCCAACACATCCGGGCGGCCACTTGGTCCGGCAGTTGTCCGACCGGGGTAGTCGGCTTGCAATTGCCCGGTGAGTTTGGCGGCAAATTGCGCCCTGATCCGGTCGGTGAACGATTGCATCTGGTCGGGGCGGATAATCAACATGGCATGGGGGTTGGGTAAATTATTGTTGTTGACATTGTACTTTAAGTTTTTAACCGATGTTACGCATTGACCTAGGGCTGGAGCGTCAAAGCTTGCTTTGACCGCCTGTCGCAGACAGGCAGGGGGTTCGGCTTGCCTTGCCGGTCAAAGCAAGCTTTGACGCTCCACGCGCAACATCAGCAATAATGTTATTATGTGCATTATCCATATGCCGCTGCAAATTCTAAATCAGGAAAACAAGATGTCCGCATATCCACGCAAAGAACTGGAAGAAATGGTTGACCGCTGGCTGGATGCCAATAAAAAATCGGAACAGGAGGGCGATTGGATCAGCCATTTAGGGGCAATGTACACCGACGCGGCCGAATACAGTTGGAACATGGGCCCCAACCGCGAATTTATCGCCAGGGGCAGGAAGGAGATTGAGGATTGGGCGTTGGGCGCGCATATGGAGGGCTTTGAGAAATGGCGTTACCCTTACGAAAAAATCATCATTGACGAGCAGTTGGGCGAGGTGATTGGCATTTGGCGGCAGGTTGCCCCGGTCAAACGCGCAGACGGCAGCGAATACGAAGTGGCCGGTGTCGGCGGTTCGTGGTTTCGCTACGGTGGCGATTTTAAGTGGTGCTGGCAGCGGGATTTCTTCGATCTGGGCAATGTGAAATCCATGTTCATGGAGTTGGCCGCCGATGGCAAATTGGATGCCTCGGTCAAGCAACGGCTCAGCAAGTTGGCAAAAGGGCAACAACTTCCCGGTGTCTATCCTATCCACGCAGAACACGGCTTCGCTAAAAAAGCATCCGCTTTGCTGGCGATGATTCGTATCGTTTTACTGGGAAAATAGTTCAGTAACTCAAAAATAACAGGCACATGCCAACAAAGGAGTGGACTTGGTGGCCTTTTTCCCGCATAATGCGAACCTTATTTACGAGAGACTTTTTTAGCCTTGTCGTTAGTTTTGCCTATTGCTTGCATAGCCTCATTAAGTGTAAACTGTTGCCCATTGACAACAGGCACTTTGTCTTTCATGAGTTCGGCTGATCTTGGAATTCAATTTTTCATCCGCTCTCATCCAATAAACCCCCTAGCAAAAAGAACAGTTCTTGAATCCCGAATTTTTACCACTTCCCCTGGATGACATGAGGATGACAGATTCCTTTGCGCCACACACTCCTGTAAAGGAATCATGCCGTCGGGCAGTGCGTCGGCTGCTTGAATTGCAGAAGACCTCGGGTGACTGGGAAGGGGAAATGGTCTGGTGCACCATGATTCTCGCCCAAGCGGTCATCGTGCGGACAGTATTGGGGTTGCCCTATTCCGAAGCGGACAAGCAGGGAATCATCAAGCATTTCACCTGTACACAGTTCGTTGATGGCTCTTGGGGAATGCATCCCGAATCCGCAGGTTATGTGTTTTTCACCACCTTGGCCTATATCGCGCTGAGACTGCTTGGCTTGCCCGCCGAAGCGCCTATGCCGGCCAAGGCTCGCGCTTGGTTAAACGCACAACCCGATGGTGTCAAAGGCATACCCACTTGGGGCAAATTCTGGCTGGCCATGATCGGGCTGTATGGCTATGAGGGGATCAACTCAATCCCGCCGGAGATTTTCCTTCTGCCCAATGCCCTGCCTTTCCACCCGCGCCGGTATTACTGCCATACCCGGCTGATTTATCTAGGCATAGCCTTCCTATATGGAAAACGCTTTGTCGCGACCTTGCCGGGTTCACTGCGGGACGAGTTGCGGCAGGAGCTTTACCCTGAACCCTACGCTGCAATCGAATTCAGGCGTTTCCGCCACACCGTCGCCACCAGCGATACCCTTGTGCCGGTCAGTCCCGCCTTACGAGTCATTTATAATGCACTGGGCGTCTACGAGCGCTGGCATAGCCCCAAGCTTCGCAACAAGGGTTTGGCATTGTGCATGGATAAAATCCTATACGAACAGCGCACAACCAACTATCAAGGCATTTCGCCCGTCAGCGGCCTACTCAACTGCCTCGCCATTTTCGCTGTAAACCCCGGACATCCCGATTTGGCATCCAACATAGCCGCCATGGAAGCTTGGCGCTGGGAAGACGAAGCTGAAGGCATCCGTTATGTGGGTGCCCGCTCCAATACTTGGGACACGGCTTTCGTCATCCAAGCCCTAATGGAAGCGCCAACCGTCATAGAAGGTGAAGAGGAAGCCCTGAACAAGGCCAATGGATTTTTTGGCAACGCCCAAATGACGGAAGAACTGCCCGATTATCAAGAAGCTTGGAGGGACCCCGCCTTGGGCGGCTGGTGTTTTTCCGACGGGCAACATCACTGGCCGGTTAGCGACTGCACGGCGGAGGCCCTAAGCGCCTTGCTTGACCTGTACCATCGCCCAGACATAACGATTAATTCACCCCTGGCGGAAGGGCGATTGACCCAAGCCGTCGAGTTTATTCTTTCCCGGCAGAACAAGGATGGCGGTTTTGGCACTTATGAACGCCGTCGGGCCGGAAGGCTTTTGGAGATGGTCAATCCTTCTGAGATGTACGGTCAATGCATGACCGAGCTGTCCTATATCGAATGCACCGCCTCCGCATTGGCGGCGTTGAGTCATTACCTAAAATTCCACTCGGACTTTGCCGACGGCCAGATTGAACGTGCTTGCTCCAAGGCGTTGGCCCTACTGCGAAAAAGCCAATTGGAAGACGGGGCTTACCCCGGCTTTTGGGGCATTAACTACACCTATGCCATTTTCCATGTCGCCAAGGCATTCAAAATGGCGGGGGTGTCCGATTCTGACCCCGCACTTCAATCCGCCGCCCGCTGGCTCATCGGCAAACAGCGTCAAGATGGCGGATGGGGGGAGCATTACACAAGCTGCCTCAAAGGCCACTATGTCGGGCATGGTCAAAGCCAAGCCGTCATGACCAGTTGGGCTTTGTTGGCCTTACTGGATATTCTGCCCGCTGATAATGATTCAATCAAGCGCGGATTTGACTGGCTGGTCGCTCGGCAACAGGAAAATGGCGATTGGCCCCGGCAATCCGTCAATGGGGTTTTCTTTGGTGCGGCGATGTTGGATTATCGACTCTACCATACCTATTTCCCGGCTTGGGCGTTGGCACGGTATGCAAGGTTGACGGGAGGCGCAGTGGGTTGATGAAGTGTTTGCGATACGTCGTATTTATGTAAGGGCATACTTTTGGTACACTTTTTGAAGATGTTAATATTATCAAATCATCGGGCTGTAGTCGGTTGTTTCTGCCTACCCCAACTTTTGGAAATGAGTTATGAATAGTGAAACGATTGATCGAGAAGTTGTGGATGTTTTAATTGCAGGTGGAAGCGTGGCCGGCGTGGCCGCTGCCGCGGCGCTATCGCAGTTGGGCTTGAATGTTTTGATTATCGAACCCGGCCCCGCCCATGGCCGTCGCTTGGCAGGGGAACTGATCCATCCGCCCGGCATTGACGGACTATGCGAACTGGGGCTTTTGGACAGAGACTTGCCGCTGGGTTCGGAAGTCAAAGGGTTTGCCATATTCCCTTCCAACTTGGGCGCAGACGCGGAGTGCATGATCCTGCCCTACGGCGAGGCGGAAGGCAAACAGCCTTCTGGCTTGGCCATTGAGCATACACTGTTGAAAGAGCGCCTACTAGAGAGGGTCCAGCAATTTCCCGGCGTCAGCGCCAAAATAGGCGCACGGGTCACCGCACTGGAGGGCGACGGGCCATTCACTGCGGTGGTCAGTTCCGCCGAGGGCGATGAACGCATTGAAGCCCGGCTGATACTCGGTGCCGACGGGCCGATGTCGCAGATGCGCAAAATGGCCGGCATTTCCCACGAGACTCAACGCTATTCAGGCATGATGGGCGTTGAAGTGGATGACAGCTATCTGCCCCATCACGGTTATGGCAATATTTTCCTGAATCCGGTGGGTGTCGCCTATGCCTATGCGATTGGCGACGGGCGCGCACGAATCATGTTTGAAGTGCTTAGGGATGCCGACCCAAAAGAATCGATTAAGACCCATTTGAGTTTCTTTCCCGAAGTGCTGAGGAATGCCGTCGAACAGAATTTGACGGAAAACAAACCCTTGGCGGCGGCAAATTATTGCATCATTCCCGAAACCAGCATTAAAAGCAATTTTGCTTTGGTGGGGGACGCCCGTGGCTGCTGCCACCCGCTGACTGCATCGGGCATCACTGCTGCGGTCAAAGATGCGTTGATATTGCGCGACTCGCTACGCGAAACCAAGCGCGATGGCCAATTCGATTTTACTGCCGGCTTGAGGCGCTTTTCCCGTATTTGCGGTCGCTTGCAATTAACCCGTCGCACCTTGGCGGAAGAACTTCGTGAGGCATTCCTGGCCCAAACCCCGGCGGATTTGCTGCTCAACCAGTGCATCTTCTCCTACTGGCGCAACAGCAAGAGTGGCCGCGTGCATTCAATGGCATTGCTTTCCATGTTGGATAGCAGCATTTTCTCCTTGGCGGCTCAATATCTATTGGTGGTTTTGCATGTGTTCCGGCTGTTACCCCATTGGGTTAAGGAAAAAAAGCTGTCCTCATGGCTCAATGGGGTGTTCAAACTTTTCATCAAAAGTCTGGAATTCCAGCAAACTGCAATCACCCAGTGGCTGAAGGCTTGACGAAAACCAATGCCCAGTATGAAAGCTTCATTCTCGTCCATAACCTCAGCCGCCGGATTCGCTGTATTATCCCCGGTTTAATCAAGGACTTTGAACGGACTTATGTCTTGGCAATTTTGCTGCGCAAGCACGAAGGCATCTTAAGCGTCCGTGCTGTCCCCGAAATTGCCTCGGTGGTGGTTTACTTTGACCCTGGCATTTTGCCCAAATCCGATTTATTAATCCTGTTGGGCAAGCTCGCCGGCAATCTAGGCAAGCAATCCAAGGCCAGCCCTAGGCTGGCTTTGATTGCCAAACCCAACGAAGACTTTAACCATCAGCCGCAACGCGACTTCAGTCTTTCCATTGAGGGGATGACTTGCCCGTCGTGCGCCTTGCTAATCGAAGTCCGTTTGCGGCGCGACCCGCGCATTGCCTCTGCCGCAATCAATTTTGCCACGGAAACCGCCATTGTGCGTGGAAAGATCGGCAAGGAGGCGTTGTTTGCCCAAATTGGCGGCATGGGCTACCGGGCTTCTTCCTTGGACACCCTCACCCAGCGGCGATTGCTGATGGCGCGGGAAAAAGTCCGCCTTGCCAAGTCCAGGAACCGGGCCATTTGGTCAAACCTGCTGAACTTGCCAGCCCTCTACATTGCCTTTGCGGCCCCTCCCGGCCGTTGGCTGTACTGGCTGGAATTCGGCTTTACCGTCCATGTCGCCCTGTGGTCGGGCTGGCCATTCTTCACCAAAGCCTGGTCACTGTTTGCCAAGCATCGCTCCGCCAGCATGGACACCCTGATCACCCTCGGAGTGGGTTTGGCCTACAGCCAAGGGCTTTTCGGCTTGCTCGCCCGTAGGCGCACCCAATACTTCCAAGCCGCAGGCGGCATTATTTCCTTTGTCTTGCTGGGGCGCTACCTTGAAGACAGGGCCAAGGCAAAATCCCACGCAGCCATACGCCGACTGATCGACGGGCAACCGCAGACTGCCACCGTGTTGCGGGACGGGCAAGAATTTTCCATGTCGATTGATGACATCAAAGTCGGGGATGTTTTCCTAGTGAGGCCGGGTGAACGGATTCCCACCGATGGCATCGTCTTGGATGGGCTGTCCAAAGCGGATGAATCGCTGGTGACTGGCGAAAGCATGCCGGTCATCAAGGATGTCGGCTCGAAGCTGATTGGCGGTTGTGTCAACGGCAGCGGGGCATTGAAGGCAAAGGCCACTGCCATCGGCACCGATACCGTGCTGGCAGGGATCATCCACACTGTCGATCTGGCCCAAAACAGCAAGCTACCCATCCAAAGCCAGGTGGACAGGGTGACAGCCGTGTTCATGCCCGCCGTGATGGGTGTCTCTGCCATGACATTCCTCGGCTGGCTGGCGGCGGGGGCAGGACCCGAACGCGCGTTGACCCAGGCCATATCCGTCATGCTCGTTGCTTGCCCATGCGCCTTAGGCATGGCGACCCCGGCGGCGACCATGGTCGGCACGGGCGAGGCGGCACGCCGGGGCATTTTCGTCCGCAACGGCGAAAGCCTGGAAACGGCGACGAAATTGACGGTCGTGGTGTTTGACAAAACCGGCACACTCACCGAAGGCAAGCCCCAGGTCACCGATGTCATCAACATTTCCGGTGAGGCCGACGGGAGAATGCTCAGCCTGGCGGCGGCGGCGGAATCCAGCGCCGGGCATCCTCTGGGCAATGCGCTGATCGCCAAGGCCCGGCAAGAAAACCTCCCCATCCCCGAAGCAGAAAGATTTGAGAATGTGCCGGGGCGTGGCATCAGTGCGTGGGTTGAAGGCCAGCCCATACTGATTGGCAATAGGCGTTGGCTTGAGGCAAAGAATGTAGATATGGAGCCATTGACAAACTCGGCGAATGACTTGGGCATGCAAGGGAAAACCCCCGTCTTCCTCGCCGTGAATGGCAAACTGGCGGCTTTGTTTGGCATCGCCGACCGTCCACGCGCGAATGCCCGGCAAGCCATAGCCAATTTGCACAAGCTGAACGTGAAAACACTGATGGTGACTGGCGACACCCTTGCCACCGCCGAACAGATCGCGCAACAAGTTGGCATTGATACCGTCATTGCCAATGCCAGCCCGGAACGAAAGTTGGAAATCATCCGGGAGTTGCAACTCCAAGGCGGCTTGGTGGGCATGATTGGCGACGGGGTTAACGACGCACCGGCCTTGGCGGCGGCGGACGTCGGTTTCGCGTTGAGTTCAGGCACCGATTGGGCGATGGCAAGCGCCGACATGAATCTGGCTCGGGGCGACATCGCCAAAGTGGCCGAGGCGATGGCGCTAGGGAAGGTCACCCTGCGGGTTGTCCGGCAAAACTTGGTCTGGGCGGCTGGCTACAATTCCCTTTTCATCCCGCTTGCCGCATTCGGCAAACTCGGCCCTTTGTCCGCATCCATTGCCATGTCAGTCAGTTCACTGGCGTTGATCCTGAATGCGTTGAGGTTGCAGAAAAAGTAGGATGGGATATTATTCCCATGCGTCAGCGCATTGAAGGGCGCTCTGCACCGGGGATATTATTTTCCGAAAATCGCGCCTGTCACACTAAAAAACATTGCAGAAATATTAAGCCTCTCGCACAATAGGCCCATCTAGGAGGTCACCATGCAACTCACTCGCCCACCCGCCGTCGCCGGGACGTTTTACCCGGCAGACAAACACCAATTACAATCCATGATCCAGAGCCATCTGGACCAGGCCACAACCAGTGGCGAATTGCCAAAGGCAATCATCGCCCCTCATGCCGGCTATATTTACTCAGGGCCCGTTGCCGCCAGCGTCTATGCAAGATTGCAGCAGGGACGGGGCAAGATCAGCCGGGTCGTATTGCTGGGCCCATCCCATCGGGTGGGTTTTCGTGGCTGTGCGCTGAGCAGCGCTGTTGGGTTTGCCACACCCTTGGGCGAAATACCCGTGGATCAAGAAACCGCTGCGGCTTTGGCTGATCTGCCTTTTGTCAGTAAAATGGATCGCGCCCATGACCAGGAACACAGCTTGGAAGTCCACCTGCCATTCCTGCAAGAAGTGCTGGGTACGTTTTCCTTGATACCCATCGTGGTGGGCGATGCCTCCCCACAAGATGTCGCGGTGATTCTTGACCGGCTTTGGGGCGGTGACGAAACCCTCATCGTCATCAGCTCTGACCTAAGCCATTACCATGACTACGCCACCGCACGGCGCATGGATAAGGCCACTTCCGATGCCATCGTGGCAATGCGGCCTGATGACATTGGGTTTGACGATGCCTGCGGACGATTGCCGGTCAGCGGGTTGTTGCTCGCTGCCAAACAACGCGGCATGAAGGCCGAAACCATAGACCTGCGCAATTCCGGCGACACCGCTGGGCCGAAAGACCGGGTGGTCGGGTATGGTGCCTATGCCTTCGAATAAATGCCCACTCAGCGAAGGACAGCAACACTACCTGATGGAATTGGCATTGGCATCCATACGCCACGGACTTAAGCATGGTAGCCCCTTGCCCGTCGATCTGGCCGGCCTGGCAGCGGAGTTGAAGTCCCCGCGTGCCACCTTCGTCACCCTGCAAATACAGGGGCAGTTGCGCGGTTGCATCGGCCGGCTGGAAGCCGGCCGGCCACTGGCTGAAGACATCGCCGACAATGCCTACGCCGCCGCATTCCAAGACCCGCGCTTCCCGCCGTTGCGCGAAAACGAACTGGAGGGTTTGGAGATTCATCTTTCCCTGCTCACCCCCGCCGAACCGATGGAATTCACTTCGGAACAGAATCTACTCGATCAGTTGCAGCCGGGCGTGGATGGGTTGATACTTGCGGAAGGCTCCAGGCGCGGGACTTTTTTGCCTTCGGTTTGGGAGCAACTGCCCACACCTGGGGAATTTCTGGAACATCTCAAATGCAAGGCGGGTTTGCCGGCAAGCCACTGGTCCGATTCGCTGAAGGTTTGGCGTTATCGGACCGAAGTGGTTGAGTAATCCGGCTACCAACTTAAGGCGGGGCACGATCAAGGCTTACCCGTTCGCCCTGAGCTTGTCGAAGGGTGAGCGGGTAAGCCGTTCATGGTTCGACAAGCTCACCACGAACGGCTTAACCTGCCCCACCTTAAGCTGGTATCCAATAATCCAAAAGCCAAACCGACTCGGTTTTCACCACCGGGTCGGTTTCAAGATAAAAAAATAATGCTGGTAATTGCAAAAATAATACGGTAGTTTGTCACTGGGTTTGTCAAGTCCCGCGACTAGCGAGTTCAGCGTAATTTCGATCAGCTCGATTTATCCCTGCTTCAAACTTCCCGCCTCACCGCATACCCATTCAACCTTTTCATTCATTTTCGGGAACACCCCTCTAGCGTAGTCTGCGCTGGACACAATCGAGTAGTTTCATGGCAACTGGTTTACTTTCCCTTTCTATCTGGCAACTCGTTGGCGTCGGTTTGGTACTGACCCACATCACCATCGCGAGTGTCACTATCTACCTCCACCGCTGCCAGGCCCATAGGGCACTGGACTTGCACCCCATCATGAGCCATTTCTTCAGGTTCTGGCTATGGCTCAACACCGGCATGATCACCAAGGAATGGGTCGCGATCCACCGCAAGCATCATGCGAAATGCGAAACCATTGGAGACCCCCATAGCCCCATCATTTTAGGCATAGGCAAAGTCTTGGGCGAGGGCGCTGAATTGTACAATGCGGCGGCACAGGATGCCGGGACTGTTGATAAATACGGCTTTGGCACACCCAACGATTGGCTGGAAAATAAGCTATACAACCCTTTTCGAAGCTGGGGTATTGTTATATTGCTGGTCGTGGAACTGGCTTTGTTTGGACCGCTTGGACTCACGCTATGGGCCATCCAAATGATGTGGATACCCCTATGGGCAGCCGGTGTCATCAACGGATTGGGCCATTATGTGGGCTATCGCAATTTCGAGACCCGCGATGCTTCGACGAATTTATTGCCCATAGCCTTTTTCATTGGTGGGGAGGAATTGCATAACAATCACCACGCCTATCCTTCTTCGGCAAAATTGTCCGTCCGGTGGTTTGAGTTTGACCTCGGTTGGGCCTACATCCGCTTGATGTCCATGCTGAAGCTGGCGCATGTGAAAAGGACTGCGTTCAAGTCCAAAATCGACTGGGCCAAACCCTCGATTGATGCCGAGACGGTGATGGCGGTGTTAAGGAACCGCGTGCATGTCTTGACGCTCTACAGTCGCAGTGTAATCGACCCGGTATTGAGTTTGGAAATCAAACTGGCAGATGCAAAGACAAAAAAGTTATTGAAAAAAGCAAAACCCCTAGTCAACGGCAAGGCCTACCGCCCGGACAGCCTGATTATGGGTGACTTGGCAAGCGCGTTGGAAGCGAGCCAGACCTTGGCGACGGTCTACCGCTTCAAGGAACAACTGCGGGAATTATGGACGAATGCCGGGGTGAGTCAGGAAACGCGCTTGGAAGCATTGCGCGAATGGTGCCGTCTGGCGGAAGAAACCCGTATCCAGTGCCTAGAACAGTTCGCGCTCACTTTGCGTAGGTATTCGATTATACATCCAGTCTATTGAGGTTTTGGGCAAAAGGCAAACCGGAATCCATCCTTGTTGGGCGACCAAAACTCGGGATGTTTCCAAATCATCGGGGGGCAAGGGCAGTCCGAGCGGATGTGCGGGAAGAAAAATCGCTCGGACTGACCCTAACCTCGGGCATGGCAAACCCGACTTAGCCTATTTTTTTCAACAGCTCGGCCTTCTTTGCCTCGAATTCCTCTTGCGAAAGTATGCCTTTAGTCATCAGCCCATGCAGCCGATCCAAAGTCACCATCATTTCCTCGGCGGATTCTGTTGGTGAAGGAACCGCTGCCGCCTTCGGCAATGCAGCCGGACTCATGGCCTGCGCGAAGGCTTGCCCTATCCCTAAACCGGCTCCGAGGCCGGCCCCTGCACCCGCCAGGCCACCTGCGTTCTGGGCGGCCAAGGGAATGCTGGTGGCGACTTGGTATTGGGTATAACGATCCATGTCCCCCAAAACATTCATGCTGATGCGTGTATCCAGAACTTTCTGCAACTCCTCCGGCAAGGAGACGTTCTGCACCACGAGGGCATCCAGGGCCAGGCCATAACTTTCAAAGACTGGCGATAGCTTTTGTTTCAAAGCGGCGCCGAACTCTTCCTGGTTGGCCGCCATGTCAATGAACGACACCCCGGACTCTGCAAACAAATCTGACAAAGAGCCGATCAGCGTATTGCGCAGTTGCCCCTCCATTTCCTCGCTGGTGAAGTCCTCACGGCTTCCGCTGACATTAAGATAAAACTTTTTGGGGTCGGCCACATGGTAACAATAGTTGCCAAAGGCGCGAAGCCTGACGATGCCGAATTCTTTGTCACGGATGGTGATCGGATTCGGTGTCCCCCACTTGCGATCCAACTGCTGGCGGGTGCTAAAAAAATACACTTCTGATTTGAAGGGCGAGGCAAAAAACTTGTCCCAGTTCTTCAAATTGGTCAGCACCGGCAGAGTTTCGGTGTCCAGCGTGTAAAGACCCGGCGCGAATACATCAGCCACCTGACCCTCATCCACCAACAGGGCCATTTGCGACTCGCGCACGGTGAGTTTCGCGCCATTTTGGATTTCAAAGTCCTGCGTCGGGTATCGGTGGGCCAGCACTCCGTTCTGGTCTTCTGTCCAGTGGATGACATCGATGAATTGCTTCTTAAGGAAGTCCATAAGCGCCATAGTTTTCTCCGGTTGTTTGCGGAATGTTGTTTGATGGGTTGATTTTATACCTTAGGATGAAAAAAGTCCCGCTTGTGTTGCCACAGGCAAACCGATTTGGGGAATATTTGCGTGACGGCGGGTGGCCTGGCATTCCGTTTTTCACCGTTCTAGCGGACACCCCCCTCCTGCTTACGTTTCGCCTTGTTGAATGATGCAACTGGCAATTATCCGTGCCGTTTGCCGGTGTCTTCCACACAAAACCGTCCGATAAGCCCTTTGAGTATGTTCACCATGGGCGTGATATGTTCCATGGGCAGATATTCGTCCGGCTGGTGGGCCTGTTCTATATTGCCCGCACCCAAGACAATGGTATCCAATCCCAAACTGGATAGAAACGGGGCCTCCGTGCCGAACGCGACCGCACCGGACTCAACCCCGCTGAATGCTTCGCAAGCCCGTACCATGGCCGAATCCGCCGGGGATTCAAATGCCGGAACACCGTCGTGCAATGGATGTGCCTCAACCCGCAGCTTTGGATAATCGGCCAGCGCCACGGCCAGCCTTTCGCCCATGGCCTGGCGCAGTTCAAACAAGTCCATACCCGGCAATGGCCTGATGTCGATGAGCATTTCACAGTGGCCACAAATTCGGTTGGGATTGTCGCCCCCACGGATAGCCCCAAGGTTAAGGGTCGGCACGTCAATCTTGAACATTGGATTGCGGTGTTTGGCCTGCAACTCCGTGCGCCAAGCCAGCAATTCATTCAGTATGCGCCCCATCCCCTCGATGGCATTCGCACCTAACGAAGGGTCGCTCGAATGTCCGGCGTGGCCCAGTACACGGATGCTCTCCATCATCACACCTTTATGCATTCGGATGGGCTTCAAACCGGTCGGTTCGCCGATAATGGCGTATCGGCCCGGCTTAAGATCGTGGGCTACCAGATATTTGGCACCCGCCATGGTGCTTTCCTCGTCGGCGGTGGCAAGAATAGTCAATGGCCTACGAATAGATTTCGCATCGAAACTTCTTACCGCCTCTATGGCCAAGGCAAAGAAAGCCTTCATGTCGCAACTGCCAAGCCCGTACAAACGTCCGTCCCGTTCGATGCCACCGAATGGATCGCATGACCACTGCCCTTCGTCAAACGGTACCGTGTCAGTATGGCCGGACAGAACCAGCCCCTCTCCGGCAGTTCCGCCGCCCCCGAGCCTAGCCAGCAAATTTGCTTTGCCTGCGGCAACTTTGTGGATCGCAATCGAAAAGCCAAGATTTTCCAGCCATTCGGCCAGAAGATGGATGACATCCAAATTGCTGAGGTCTAAACTTGGGTCGCAACTGCTCACCGACGGACGGGCAATCAGTGCGCGGAGAAGGCCGGGAAAGGCGGGTGTTTTTTCGGACATATTTTTTTTCGTCGGTAAATTTTACATTCTTGGGTTGACTTTACCATGCATTGCCAGACAAAATCAGCTCATTGCGCCCCATTGCCTTCTGGATGATCGCAGTTGGTTTTTTTATTGACTGATGTTACGCAACGGCCTAGGATTGGAGCGTCAAAGCTTGCTTTGACAGGCGAAGCAAGCTTCGCATTTCCCGCTCTCTTGTCAAAGCAAGCTTTGACGCTCCCGTCATCCCTCTTTCGCGTCCATGCGTAA
>CAIODU010000288.1 GCA_903857165.1 uncultured Methylococcaceae bacterium
ATGGCTTGCGATCCATTGCCATTCGTTGAGCTTTCGCCTGACCCGGACGACGATTGGCTGCTTGCCGTCGCGCAAGTGTCTAGGGCTGATTATTTAGTCACGGGCGACAAAAGTGATTTGTTGGCTCTGCGGCACTATGGGGTTACGAGAATTCTCACAGCCAGAGAGTTTTTGGAGAAGCTGACTTGATTGAGTTGAGGCCATGGAGCATATTTTGCGGAGGACATTCTGCTAGGATTTACATTCGGCGCATTACGCTAAATCGCTAATGCGCCCTACGCGGGCTGGAAGGGCTAACCCCCGGCCAGACCTCAGCAATTCTCATTATGGCTCCATTGCCGTCATTCCGGCATGGATGCCGGAATCTAGTGCCACGGACGGTGACATGTCGTGCGTTAAGTGTTTGAAAAAGGCTTGATGGCGACCCCTGGATTCACATCCTTGTGACTGGATTCCGGCATCCTAAGCCGGAATGACGAGTTGTCTATCAGCACTTTGGCTCATAATGAGAATCGCTGGCCAGGCCTATCGGTTCCGCATCCGTGCCATCGGCAGCGGCGGCGAGGGGGTTTGGACTGATCCGGTTAGCGTGATTGTCATTTGAGGGTGTTATCATTGGGGAAAACGGGTAAGGTGCGGTGAGCTTGCGAACCGCACCTTTCACCCTTAAGCGATTAGAGAAAGACGACAATGAGATACGCCGAACTGATTGAAAAACTCCAAGACCTGCCTGCTGAAAAGCAAGCCGAAGTATTCGATTTTGTCGAGTTTCTTGCCGTGCGTTTCGGCAAAGCAAAGGGTTCATCGTTTGCTCCCGGCGAGTGGGGCGATACCGAATTATCCGAGTTTACCATGAGTCAGGCTCTACGCGGCATGGAAGATGAACCCGTTTTGTACACCCGAGACGATCTCAAGGAACAGTGGCATTAGGATCAATCAGCCCAGAGCGATTGGAAGCTGTTCGCATCCGACTGGGGGATTGGATTTGTGGTAGGGAACAATGATGATGGAGGCAGAGATTGTGAAAAATGTTCATGCTTTGTAGGCAATCTTGGATGCGCCGACAATGGAGGCGTTCTTCCTCTTCGCTCAGAACAGGCATTATTCGCGGTTGATGGGCTTCGCAAGCTCAGCCCATCCTACGGACCTCGGGCTAGAAGAGCCTCTTAACCGTACCATTCGTGGACATTAAGTTGTGTGGTACTTTCCTTGCGAGACCACATGTGTTAGGTGGAAATTATACAGCCAATCATTAGGACATTAAAATGGCAAGAAAACAAAATATTGCAGTGGCAGGCATCAATTGAGTAGTCATTCACCCCCATTCACCAGAACTCTATGTACGACTGTTGGATGAAGCTTTCAACCTAAAAACAGTTGTAAAAGTATTGGGTGTCTACTATGGCATGATTGGCGAGTTACGTTCCATTGATAGTGAAGACCCATTAACAGGACTCGTTGGTAGGTTCTATCGTTTCATCAATATTGACCCCAAGGAACCATGGTTTAATTTAGATAAAAATGAACCGGCTACTGAGGCTGAAATGGCTAAGGTCGTAATCCCGGAATTCATGAGACCTGGCATGACGATGTTTAATTTTGTTTTTTACCCTAAGGGGCATAAGCTTTACTTTGAGGTTCATGACAAAAAGGGCAGTTTGGGGTCATCTTCTGTTAAAAAATTATTGGATACGGTGTTTGCAGCACCTTCCATCACCCAAGCCTTTGGCACTGTAGACATCACGGTGATACCGGCAAAAGAGCAATTGGAAAAAATATTTGCCATCAATCGCTTGTCAAAGTTAATCATTGAAATAACCCGTCCTAATTCGGATGGAGGCGAAGAATATGAAGAGCAAGTCATGAAACGATTGGATCGGCAAAATGCCCGTCAGGAACGGATAGAGTACACAGCCATCCCCAACACGACTATTGAACCTGATGATGAAACGAAAAAATTGGCAAAAGTGGCTTCTCACAATGGTAGGGTTAGCGGGAAAGGTACAGATTTACAAGGAAAAAAAGTAATACTTTCCACCATAAGTCATTCTTGGACTGAAATCATCGTATATGATTCTGACACTCAAACTCAAATTGATGCACTTGTAGACCAAACTAGGTCACAAAGACATGACATTTAGAAAACCCTATAAAGATTTTGCAAAGATAATAAATCGTTATTGGACGATGTATGGTGGTTGGAGGGCATTTTATACCTCCATATACCTACATATTTCTCTAATATTATTAGCCCTGACTGGACCTTTATGGTTGAGTCTTAATAATTTCTGGTGGAATGATGTTCTTTCTGTCTTGCCTAACCTTCTAGGATTTACATTGGGTGGGTTTGCCATTTTCATAAGCTTTGGCAACGACGACTTCAAAGCTTTCATAAGCGGGACTGACCCGGATGAAAATGGCAAAAAATCACCTTTTATGGGAGTTTGCGCAACGTTTTTGCATTTCGTTTTGGTGCAATTCCTTGCCTTGTTTACAGCTATTGTGTGCAAAGCTGTTTGGGCTTGGTCGCAATTTTTACCATGCATTCCTATTATTGAAACTTTCATCACCCCTTTGCGCATGATTGGTTGGGCATTCTGTTACTGGTTATTCCTCTATGGGTTAATGCTAATCGCCGCTGCCGCGTTGGCTATTTTCCGTCTAGCCACATGGTATGACGATTTCCAGAGTTCAAATCGTTCAAAATGATGCTCTCGTCCTTATTCATCATCTTCGTGGTCGCTTTTTTTGTCGTTCCGTCTCGTGTATTCATGTTAATCGCACTGAGGTATGAAGAGCATAAATCGAGATGTACATGCATCTTTCGTCGGCGCATCTTTTTACGAACTCTGGCTAGAGATTGTCCCCAGATATAATTTCTATAATCTTACTATACCAGCATATCATGGAACAGCTTTCCCTACTGGAATTCAACGAAACCCGACGACCAAGCAAAGGCAAAGAGCTTGCTTTTGATTCGGTTTCCAAGGGTTTCCAACTCCAATATGAACATCCGAATGGAAAGCTTTATCAAGGCAACTCCATAGATTGGCTTGCCTCGCTGGACGGCTCAAGCATTGATCTGGTGTTTGCCGACCCGCCTTACAACATCAAGAAAGCGGATTGGGACAGTTTCGAGAGCCAAGAACACTATATCGAGTGGTCTATCCAGTGGATTAGCCAAGCCTCGCGGGTGTTAAAGCCAACTGGTTCCTTGTATGTGTGCGGCTTTTCTGAAATACTTGCGGACTTGAAGCATCCGGCTTCCAAATATTTCAGGCATTGCCGCTGGCTGATTTGGCATTACAAGAACAAGGCCAATTTGGGCAGTGATTGGGGGCGTTCCCATGAGAGCATCATCCACTTCCGCAAATCCGATGCCACGATATTGAATATTGACGATGTACGCTCCCCTTATGGCGCTCACACGCTAAAATATCCTTCTCATCCGCAAGCGGAAACCAGTGCCTACGGAAAAGGCGCAAACAAGCAACGCGAGAATTGGACACCTCATCCCAAGGGCGCAAAGCCAAAAGACGTGATCGACATTCCGACGACCTGTAACGGCATGGGTGAGAAATCACCCCACCCGACGCAGAAGCCGGAAGAACTATTACGTAAGTTTGTGCTGGCTTCATCCAATAAAGGCGATTTGGTTGTTGATCCGTTTTCAGGTTCAGGCACGACCATTGTGGTAGCCGAACAGCTTAACCGCCGCTGGATGGGCTGTGATTTGGATGCCCAATATAATCAATGGGCCATAGAAAGAATCGAAAATGTACGGCACATGATCAAGGAAGAATGGATCGCTTTTGACCGTAAAACTGCCGAACGCAGGGAATCCATTCGATGAAGCTTACTGATATAGTCGCCCATGCCACCAATAAAGAGCTATTCCTTAGCATAAATAATTATATTTCATTTTGTTCCCGATATTTGGAATTCGTCGAAACCGGATTGCAAGCGCGTATCGTGTCTAAAAATGAAAGTCACTACCAGTTTTTCCAGTATCGACAAGACGGAAGTTACAACATCACTCGACCTTTGAACGCTTCGCTGATGTATGATGCCGAGACATTCACGGATGCAGCCGGACAATTTACCCAATTACTTGAACAACTGAAAGACGGTGAACAACCTTCAGACGGGTTACGACAGAATGTTATTCGCGCAATCTACACCATCCAGCAATCCATCGGCGCGGCACTTGACGCACTGCCCGCTGGAATGTCAAACCAAGCTCGAAAAGTTAATGGCGATTTGTTTGAGCGATTTATCCGCTTGCTGATTGTGTCACTGGATGTGGATTGTGTATCAGGAACTATGCAAGTACCAGTCAAGGATATAAATGGAGCAGAGCTTTTCAAGTCAAGCTATCAGCATGATTTGTTGATAAGTAAGGATACTGAACTAAAAATCATTGGGTCAGTGAAAACCTCAAGCAAAGACCGTATCGACAAGGTTTTCATGGACAAATTTTTATACAACCGGCTTACGGATACAGCCCTGCCGCATATCGCCATTTTCCTGAATGATGTGCAACGCAAGAAAACCAAGCGAGAGAATGAATATGGCATTAATGCTACCTTTTTACCCGGACATTTCAAAGCTTATACCATCAAGCTGAATCCATTGGATGGCGTGTATTATTGCGACATTCGCCCGAATATGATTGAGGATGCTTTGCTTGCCCAACACATCAAAACAATAGACCATTTTTTCTATTCCGATTTGTGGGAACTGCTTGACAGACAAGGGCAAAAGCTGGAAGAAGTCGTTATCGATAAGAAAGAAAATGGGGTTGAGGAAGGCAAGGATTGATTTGGAATCCTGTCTTTCATAAACCAGCTTCAATATGGACATCCGAAAGGAGAGCTTTATCAAGCCAGCGTAGCCCGGATGAAACCGCCCTGCGGCGCAATCCGGGTTGTGATGGCCCCCACGCTCCGGCGCTCATCGTTATACACAAGTGGTCGAAGCCCGTCATTCCGGCATGGACTGCCGGAATCCAGTCACAGGGAGGTGAATCTGCGGGTTGATGTGTAGCTTGAATCAGACACTTACATAACGGCGAGTTA
>CAIODU010000289.1 GCA_903857165.1 uncultured Methylococcaceae bacterium
TGACTTTGACCCCTTCAATATCAAGAGGAATTGTGACATACTCGGACATGGCACACCTCGCTTTAAAATCGCGTTGCTGGACTTGGCAACCATTTGTTTATATTGGGCTAATTTTTTACCATTCAAGTTCCCAAAGAACCGAAATATTCCCAACGGACGATTTTCAAATAAACTCCACGCTTGATTAAGCCATCGTTTTGAGTACGGAAATACAGGTCAAATTCGTCGCGGTCTGGTCGAAGCTCGGAAGAGGAAGCTAGGAAAATTTTTATTGTTTGTGGTGAAGCCCATCCCGGCAATTCCTTGACGCTTATGCCATCCAGCAATTCCAATACTTCCACATATTCAAAACTGCCAGGACACTCTACCTTGAATTTTGCGAACTCTTTTCGCCTCAGCAATTCTTTGAATTCAAAGGCGCGGGGTTGAGCCAAACCTTGGCATTGCTTGCAGTTGCAAGGAATCAGCTTCTCCACTCGTTCTTTTAAACCGTGGAAGCTTTCGTTCAACGCATCCAAATCGGCGGCGATGACGGACAGCAATTCCTTGCGCTCCGGTCCTCTCGCCCGCATGGCAATTTCGCCACCTTTGGGCGGTATCTCCACCAGCACTTGACTGCCGTCGCGCTCGAACGACACCCCCGTCACCCAACCCAATTCCGGTTGGGGTACGAAGCGATGCAAGCGTACCATCAAACGGCTAATGAGCCCTTTGGGCATGAACTCGTAGCGGTAGCGCAACACCAAATCGCCGGGTTGTTCCCATTTCGCCAACTCGACCGGCTTGGAGGGTGGCAATAATTGCGGGGCCAACCAAGTTCCCGGGTTGGCATCGGGCAACCGGTAACAAAGTTCAAATTTCTGCATCAAAGCCAGCAGTTCCGGGTGCATGTCGGCATAGGCTGAATCCTGCCATACCCGTTGGCAGTCTTGCAAATTGAAACGTCCCAAAGTTTTTTTGATGGTTTCATCATCCAGCATCTTGAACACCGCATCCGTAGCCCATTCGTTTTGCAAGATCACTGTTCGAGCTAATAATTGATCGTCTTGAAAATGCAGGAACACCCCTAAATCATGGAAATAGCGGCTTAGATGCAAGGCTTTGGTGCGATCAAACGGCAAATGCTGCCTATATAGATCGAAGTATTCTTGTTGCGTAATGTAGGGTTTCAGTTCGGTTAGGGTTTCTATATCGGCGCGAATGGAAACCCAAAGCTTGGGTAGTTCCTCGCCGATATGAGGAAGATTTCTCGCATAATATTCTAGTGCTTCTCTTAATTTTTCCGCCGAATTAATATCTTCCAGATTGCCACGAAAAACTTCCTTGACATTGCCAAAATGGCCTTTAATGCCCGCCTCATCAATCGTTTTGCTACGTCCGCCTTTCTCATTTTGAAAAATCAACACCGGGCTATGGTCGGATAATTGATCCACCACTTCCAACCAATATTTAAAGCCTTCGTCCTGCACGTTTTTATAATCCTTGCGGGTGTCGTCCAACAATACATACAACGAGCGCTTGGTTAGGAAAAATTGGTGGGTGGCATGATAAATCTCCTGTCCACCAAAGTCCCAGACATTTAGCCGAAAATCTCGACCCTCTCTAGTTTTGAATTCGTGACGATGAATGTCTATGCCCTTGGTGGTTTCGGCTTCCTCTGGTAAGGGTTTATCGGTTTGATATAGCCGCCGTAATAAACTGGTTTTTCCTGCACCTCCTTCGCCAACTATTAACAGTTTAGCTTCATATAAATAATCTACGCCTTGAGTTTCCTTTTCTTTCAAATAATTAAGGATGGCTTCGTTGCCTTGCTTGACTACTTGAACAGGTGGGTTTTTCAGAGGACACCTTTTTACAGAAATACCTTTGTCATTTCTAGACCATTTAACAGGTATACCTCGTTCAATCAATTTTATAATAGGCGACAAATCATTGACCGCCGTCTCAGAGACAACAATCTTCTGTAAATTCGACAAATCGTTCAGCGGAGATAAGTCAAAAACAAGTGTATTTGAAACATCAAGTTTTTGCAAATTTACCAAATCAATTAATGGTGAAAGGTCTACAATTTGAGTAAATCTTGCTTGAATCGATTGTAGTTCGTTTAATTTCATGAGTGGAGACAGATCAGCAACATGAGTTTGCGATATATCAAGTATTACCAATCCAGTCTGATTTGTCAAAGGTGTTACAGCGTTTTCTATATCTATTAGTTACTTATTTATTTACGCCCATGTCGGCAAAGGGTTGCCGACCTACTGCGTAACAAGGACTGTAGGGCGGCAACCCTTTGCCGCCAACGATTTCAAAACTTAAACAACGTAATCAA
>CAIODU010000290.1 GCA_903857165.1 uncultured Methylococcaceae bacterium
CATGCCGACAATGAACTTGTTCTTCCCTCGGCGGCAAAGGGTTGCCGCCCTACGGATTCTGTTGCATAGGCTTAAGTCAACAGTATTGCGGCTCCGCCCGCCAGGGCGGACTCCCAGCGGGTTCCCACGCTCCAGCGCTCGTCGTTCTACACAAGTGGTTGAAGCCCGTCATTCCGGCATGGACTGCCGGAATCCAGTCACAAGGATGTGAATCTGCGGGTTGATGTGTATCTTGAATCAACAGCTTACATAACGGCATGTCACCGTCCATGGCTCTGGATTCCGGCAGTCCATGCCGGAATGACGGCGTTTTCGGTTTGGCGGGACTTGTGTATAACGATGAGTGCTGGAGCGTGGGAACGAGAGGACGTAGAAGGCCGGAATAAGGTCGCGCAGCGACCGTTTCCGGCACAACACCATCCGAATGCCGGAAATGTCCGCGCTCTGCTGTCATCGGTGGCCTTTGCCGGAAACGCCCGTGTACGGGCTTATTCCGGCCTACTTTGTTTTATTTTTTATGGCGCGCACCGTAATTGCCAAAATGGCCCATCCCGCTTATCCATAGACCCTGATGCGCACCGTAACCCGCCAAGGCGGCATGAATGCCAAAATCCACCGCCCTCCAAAGCCTCCGCCACAATCAACCGCATGAAACCGCTGCCGCCTTTGCTATGCATGCAGCCTAACACCCACTGCCATTAAGTTAACAAAACATCGTCGTTCCGGCATGGACCGCCGGAACCCAGGCTCCAGGGATGGCGCGGGCTTGGGGGCGTCACTGCAATCTGGATACCGGCGGTTCATGCCGGTATGACGGCTTAACTTTAACACCCCCACCGCAACGCCGCCGTATGCACTGGCGCGTCCCAGTGACGGGTCAATTCGTCATCCAATAAAGTCAGGGTGATGGAGGCGCCCGCCATGTCCAAGGACGTGGTAAAATTGCCGACCAAAGACCGGGTGACTACCACGCCGCGACTGTCCCAGTATTGGCGGGCCAAGTTGTAAACCAGGTAAAGCTCGATCAAGGGTGTCGCGCCAAAGCCGTTGACATGCAACAAGACAGGCTGGCCCTTGGCGGGTTTCAGTTCTTCGTTTATGGTCTGCGCAAGCCGTTCGACGATTTCCGACGCATTGAGCAGCCCAACCCGTTCGCGGCCTTTTTCGCCATGGATGCCCACGCCGAGTTCGATCTCGTTTTCGGCAATGTCGAAAGTGGGCTTGCCCAAGGCCGGGACGGTGCAACTGGTCAGTGCCACGCCCATGGATGCCGTGGCGCGGACAACCCGTTCGCCCAGCGCTTTGCAGTCGTCCAACCCCAACCCTGCCTCGGCTGCGGCGCCGACGATTTTTTCGACGATGGTCGTACCGGCAACACCGCGCCGTCCCATGCCTTGGTGTTCTGGGATCGAAACGTCGTCATGGACCAGCAGCGATGCATTCGGGAAGTCCAGCATTTCGCCGGCGATCTCAAAATTCATCATGTCGCCGGCGTAATTTTTGACGACAAACAAGATGCCGCCGCCGTTTTCCATGTCCATGGCGGCGGCAAGCATTTGATCCGGCGTGGGCGAGGTGAAAACCTGCCCAGGACAGGCGGCATCCAGCATGCCCAAGCCCACAAAGCCTGAGTGCAAGGGTTCATGCCCGGAGCCGCCCCCTGAGATCAATGCGACTTTTCCGGGCTTTCGGGGTGCCAGGCGAGCCAAATAGCGAGGGTCAGGGCTGAACCGGACGATGTCGGCATGGGCAAGGGCGAAGCCTCGCAAGCTTTCATCCAGCAGAGTTTCAACAGAATTAATCAATTTTTTCATTCGGGTGTCCTCAATAAATCAATATTTGGTTTGGCTTGTGGTTTAAAGGCTTAGTGAACCGTGACTTGGTTTTTCCCATCCTTGGCAGGCGACATTATGCTTGCCCTTATTGCTATTTGTCTTCAGTTCTGTTTGAGTAAGGGGCATGAACGAACTTTCCACACCTGATCCAAACGCCGCCCAGACAAGTTCCAGGGCTTATCAAGCCATGGTCATGAAGTGTGTCGCTTACACCGAGGGACGGCACATGGGTGACATTACCATTGAGCAAATCAGCGAGGCCATCGCCCGTGACAACACCTTTGTCTGGCTGGGCCTGCGCGAGCCCAATGGGGCGCTGCTGGATAAAATCCAGGCAGAGTTCGGGCTGCACGAATTGGCCATAGAGGACACCCGCAGCGCTCACCAGCGACCCAAGCTTGAGGAATATGGGGATTCCTTGTTCCTAGTATTGCAAACTGCCCAATTTTATCGCAATGCCATACAATTTGGCGAGACGCATGTATTTGTCGGTCCGCGGTTCATCGTGACCGTCCGCCACGGCACCCCCCTTAGCTTCACTAAGGTCCGCGAGCGTTGCGAGAGCATGCCGGAAAGTCTGGCGAAGGGGCCAGGCTTTGCGCTCTACGCCCTCATCGACTTCATCGTTGACCACTACATGCCCGTGGTCGATGGCCTCCAAGAGCGCTTTGAGCGATTGGAAGAGGATGTTTTTAAGAACCGCTTCAATCAGCAGACCCTTGAAAAGCTATACGAACTGAAGCACGAGCTTGTGCTGTTGCGCGGGGCGACCACTCCCTTGGAGGACATATGCAACGAACTGATGCGATTCCACGACAATATCATCAACCGCGATATACAGTTCTATTACCGCGACATTACCGACCATCTCAAGCGCATAAACCAGTCCATAGACGGCATGAGGGAAATGCTGACCGCCGCCATGCATGTTTATCTAGCCTTGATCACCGTGGGCCAAAATGAAGTTGTCAAACGGCTGGCGGGGTGGGGTGCGATATTGGCACTGCCGACGATGGTTTTCAGCCTCTATGGCATGAACTTCAAGAGTATGCCAGAATTTGACTGGCCCTACAGCTACCCCCTGCTCCTCGGCACTCTGACCATAGCCTGCTTTTTGCTCTATGGGCGGTTGAAAAAGGCCGGCTGGCTGTAGGAAGGCAACCATTCGTTGTTCTTGCCTGTCGAAGGAGGAAGTTGTATTTTACAGCGCATTGAAGGTATTTACACAAGCCATCCAACCGATGATATATTGGACACCCTAGAACGGTCACTGATTAAGAGGCACAAGCCGAGATGTCACAAAGCCCTGATCACAATCTCTCCGATGAGCTTGATGTCCAGGAAGCCCGGCCGAAACTAAAACGGCCGCCTATGTTCAAGGTACTCTTGTTGAACGATGATTTCACGCCGATGGAATTCGTCGTGCTGGTGCTGAAAGTTTTTTTCGGCATGAACGAGGAAAAGGCCACTCAGATCATGCTCCATGTCCACACCCGTGGCATAGGGGTGTGCGGGGTGTTCTCCAGGGATGTGGCGGAAACGAAAGTCAGTCAGGTCAGCGACTTTTCACGCAAGCATCAACACCCCCTATTATGCACGATGGAAGAAGCCTAGCTGGAATACAATTATGTTAAGCAAAGAACTTGAATTTTCGCTGAATGCCGCATTCCGTGCGGCTTATGACAAACGCCACGAATTCATCACCGTGGAGCACCTGCTGCTTTGCATGTTGGACAACCCTTCGGCGGTGGAGGTGTTGCGGGCGTGTGGGGCCAACATCGAACTGTTGCGCAGGGAACTGTTGGAGTTTCTCCACGAGACCTCGCCTCTAATCCCCGCCGGGGTTAAGCGGGACACCCAACCGACGCTCGGCTTCCAGCGTGTGTTGCAGCGTGCCGCCTTCCATGTCCAGTCGGCGGGCAAGAGGGAAGTGACCGGGGCCAATATTCTGGTGGCCATTTTCAGCGAGCAGGATTCACAGGCTGTCTATCTGCTAGGCAAGCAAGACATATCCCGCTTGGATATCGTCAATTTCATTTCCCACGGCATTTCCAAGTTGCAAGACGAATCCGAAGATGCCCATCGGGGTGCTTCGCCCGAGGGTGAGGAGGGCGATGCCGGTGCTTCCGCCAACCCCTTGGAAAAATTTACGTCCAATCTCAACGAGATGGCAAAGAAGGGCAAGATCGACCCACTCATCGGCCGGAAGGACGAGGTCGAGCGGACGATTCAAGTGCTCTGCCGCCGTCGCAAGAACAATCCGCTATTAATAGGCGAGGCGGGTGTCGGCAAGACCGCCATCGCCGAGGGTTTGGCGAAGAAAATTGTCGAAGACGAAGTGCCTGACATTCTGAAGGGCAGTGTGATTTATGCCTTGGATTTGGGTGCGCTGGTGGCCGGCACCAAATACCGGGGCGATTTCGAGAAGCGCCTTAAGTCCCTGTTGGCACAACTGAAGAAGGAACCGCAGTCCATTCTGTTCATTGATGAAATACATACCATCATCGGTGCCGGCTCGGCTTCCGGCGGTGCCATGGATGCTTCAAATCTGATCAAGCCGATGTTGGCTTCCGGGGAAATGCGCTGCATAGGCTCCACCACCTACCAGGAGTTTCGCGGCGTTTTTGAAAAAGACCGCGCCTTGGCCCGGCGCTTTCAGAAGATAGACATCCTAGAGCCTAGCGTGGATGAAACCTATCTCATTTTGCGGGGTTTGAAATCGCGTTTCGAGCAACACCATGATGTCAAATATTCCTTGTCGGCCTTGCGCACGGCGGCTGAATTGTCCAATCGCTACATCAATGACCGGCATCTTCCTGACAAGGCCATCGACGTGATTGACGAGGCGGGCGCTTGCCAACGCCTGTTGCCGGTATCGCGGCGAAAAAAATTGATAGGCACTGTGGAAATCGAGGATGTCGTCGCCAAGATGGCGCGCATTCCCCCCAAGACCATCTCCACCAATGACAAGGACAAATTGAAGGACTTGGAAAAGCATCTGAAAATGCTGGTGTTTGGCCAGGACGAGGCAATTTCTGCATTGTCCTCATCCATCAAGTTGTCGCGTGCAGGCTTGCGGGAAATGCAAAAGCCCATTGGGTGCTTCCTCTTTGCCGGGCCGACCGGGGTTGGCAAGACCGAAGTCAGCAGGCAACTGGCCAAGGTGTTGGGGATTGAGTTGATCCGTTTCGACATGTCGGAATACATGGAGCGCCACACGGTCTCACGATTGATCGGGGCACCCCCAGGTTATGTTGGCTTTGACCAAGGCGGATTGTTGACCGAGGCAGTGACTAAAACGCCCCATGCGGTGCTGCTGCTGGATGAAGTCGAAAAAGCGCACCCGGATGTGTTTAACTTGCTTTTGCAGGTTATGGATCACGGAACGCTGACCGACAACAATGGCCGCAAGGCTGACTTCCGCAATATTGTCGTCGTCATGACGACCAATGCCGGTGCGGCGGATGTTGACCGGCCTTCGATAGGCTTCACCCTTCAGGACAATTCAACCGACGCAATGAAAGCGGTGGAACGGCTGTTCGCGCCGGAATTCCGCAATCGGTTGGACGGTATCATCCAGTTCAAGCCGTTGAACATGGAAATCATCCGGCAGGTGGTGGACAAGTTCATATTCGAGCTGGAATCGCAGCTATCGGAGAAGCGCGTTTCGCTCGCACTGGAACACGACGCGAGGGAGTGGCTGGCTGTGCATGGCTGCGACCCGAAGATGGGGGCAAGGCCGATGTCGCGGGTGATTCAGGAAAACATCAAAAAACCGCTTGCCGAAGAGATACTTTTTGGCAAGCTGGCCGATGGCGGCATGGTGAGAATCAGCGTGGAAGACGGCAAACTTTCCTTCGCCGTAGTGAGCCTGCGTGAAAAGGCAGCGGAGCCGGCTTGACGGTCGGCTTCAGCGCTGACGGAACGTGATTCTTCCTTTGGACAGGTCGTAAGGCGTCATTTCGACTTTAACCCGGTCACCGGTCAGGATGCGTATGTAGTGCTTGCGCATCTTGCCGGAAATATGGGCGATGATGACATGGCCGTTGTCCAGCTCTACACGGAAGGTGGTATTGGGCAAGGTTTCAATCACCTTGCCTTCCATTTCAATTTGATCTTCTTTAGACATAAATCTCCGAACACTGGTAAACCGGATTCCCATTATTTTTGGGGCTATACAACCCCGATCTTAACATATCAGGGGCCAATGTTCTCGCCTTTTTGAAACGGCCTCCATTGGCCCCCAATCAACGCCTCCAGCGGGCGATAATGGTCCTTGTAGTTCATTTTACGGCAAGCGCCGATCCAGAAGCCTAGATAAAGCCAGTCAAGGCCCAAGCGTTTCGACTCCCCGATTTGCCACAAAACCGCCAAAGTGCCAAGGCCACGGTCGGCATGGAAGGGATCGAAAAAGGTGTAAACCGCCGACAGCGCTGTTTCCAAGCTATCCACCACCGCTATGCCCACGAGTTTTTCTTGCAGCCTGAATTCCACGAACGAAGTATCGGCCCAGGAACTGCCCAGAAAGCCCATATAGTCTTGTGGTGTCGAGTCTGCCATGCCGCCGTCGTCGTGGCGCGCTGCCACGTAACGAAGGAACAGTTGATAATGTTCTTCGACGAATTCAGCCGGTTTTGCGGCGACGGTCAAATTTGCATTATTGCGCAAGGTTCGCACTTGGGTGCGGTTGGGTGAGAAACGTCCGACCGGTATCCGTATGGGCACACAAGCAGAGCATGACGGGCACTGGGGCCGGTAGACCAAGTCCCCGCTACGGCGAAAGCCCTGTGCGGCGAGCTTGGAGTAGGTCGCAACGTCAAGCTGCAAATAGGGGTCGACATAAGCCGAACGCGAAACCTGCCCCGGCAAGTAGGAACAGGGATTGTCCTGCCCCCGAAAAAGCTGTAGGTGTTTCATGCGTTTGTCCTCTCTGTGCGCCAAGCGGAAGCGGAAGGCGGCAACTCGCAATAAACATCCAGCAAGTCCATGAATGCCTGACGGGGTATTTCCCCAGCCCCCATGCTGGTCAAATGTCCGGTGTGGACTTGGCAGTCGATCAGCCTATAGCCCCATAGCTGTAGATGTCTGACTGCGAAGGCAAAAGCCGCCTTGGAGGCGTTGCTGGAGCGATGGAACATGGACTCGCCGAAAAACACCCTCCCTAGGCTCATGCCATACAGTCCGCCAACCAATGCGCCCTCACTCCACGTTTCGAAAGAATGGGCCAGCCCCAGCGTGTGTAGTTTACAGTAAGCCCGCTTGATTTCAGGCGAAATCCATGTGCCGTCGGCATAGGCGCGGGGTTCCGCACAGGCATCGATGACTTGCTCGAAACAGGTGTCGAAGCTATAACTGAATCCCTTGCCTTTCATGGTTTTTTGCAAGCTGCGTGAGACATGCAAATTTTCTGGAAACAAGACCAAGCGGGGGTCAGGCGACCACCACAAAATCGGCTCATCCTCCCCGTACCAAGGAAAGATGCCCTGCCGGTAGGCGTTGACCAGTCGGCGGGGGGAAAGACAGCCGCCCACTGCCAGCAGCCCATTGGGTTCATTGAGTGCCAAGGACACATCCGGGAATGGCTGGTTGCGGTCGTGGGGGTTTAGGGTGATTAACATGGTTCACAAGTTCGGTTGATTCTCACAAGCCACTCTACACGACACGGGCCTTCCTGTTCAACGTCAGTTTTTGTGTCCGCTGGTGAAAAAAGGGCGGTTTGTCAATTTCAAGTCAATGCTTTAGTATATTCTAGCTTTCGAGATAGCCAAACCTAATGCATCACTTCCGCGAGGCAGGCAAAGGCCGGGCCGGCTACTTCAACCGCGAATGCCGGTGCGTGTCTTTTGATCGTCCACGGTTGGTGGAAGAGTTGTCGGTGAGGCAAGGTGAGGGCGCTGATGCGTTGCTAGCTCTTCTCGACGAGCGTCCGCAGCTTTTCGCAGAATCGCCCGTGTTCGTCGATGAACAAAGTTATCTAGGGCAAATGGACATTATCGCTGCCATTGAGCGAGTGGTGGCCATGCCCGCATATCGGGAATTGGCTTTGGCTTATGCCCCGGCCACGGCCCGGTTGCAGGTGAATGCTGCCGGGGTCTTTCTCGGTTACGACTTCCATCCCAGCCCGAACGGCCCTCAATTAATCGAAATCAACACTAACGCCGGCGGTGGGTTGCTGAACGACTTGTTGGCCCGGTCGCAGAGGGAATGTCGAAACTGGGCGCGTGACGGAGGCATTGCTCCTTTACCCTTTTGGCCTGGGACATTGGCATCGGAAGGGGACTTTATCAACATGTTCCTTGATGAATGGCGTTCGGAAAAGGGCGATGTGCCTTTGCGTAGCATTGCCATTGTCGATGAAACGCCAGAAGGACAATTCATGTATCCCGAATTCCTGATGTTCCAACAACTATTCATCAGGTGCGGGATTGATGCCATTATCTGCGACCCGAGCGAACTGTCTTGGCGCGAGAATGCCCTTTGGCATGGTTTGCGCCCCATCGACATGCTTTACAACCGGCTGATCGACTTCGGTTTGGAAACCCAAGCCAACGCCTGTGTGCGTGAAGCTTATCTGAGCCGGGGTGTGGTGGTGACCCCTCATCCGCGCACCCATGCCCTTTATGCCGACAAGCGTAATCTAGCATTGATGACCGACAAACAGGCTTTGTGCGGGATGGGTGTCGATGCGGAAACGATAGCCTTGTTGACTAACGGCATTCCCCATACCGCCCTTGTCCGCAAAGAAGATGCCGACGAGCTTTGGGGCAGGCGTAAAAAGCTGTTTTTCAAGCCAGTGGCGGGATACGGCGGCAAAGGCGCCTATCGGGGCGACAAGCTGACCCGGCGTGTATTCAATGAAATCCTGCAAGGCGATTATGTGGCACAGGCGTTAGTGCCGCCCGGCGAGCGGCGCTTGCAGATTGGCGGCGAACTTGCCACGCTTAAATTCGATGTTCGCCATTATGTCTATCGTGCCGAAATCCAATTGACGGCGGCGCGAATATACCAGGGGCAGACCACTAACTTTCGGACACCGGGAGGCGGTTTTGCGCCAGTGGCTATCGTGCCGGGCGCAGAATAGCCCTAGTGTTTTACGTGTGCGTTTTTTTAGCCGCCTTGGCGGGTTGAAACCCGCCCTACGGCACTGTGGCCTACCCGGTTGCTGCCGTGGAATGTTATCCTATGCCCCCAACACGATGATTTGTGAATTCCCAAGGAGCCGCCCCGCATGGCAGACCAGACTAGCCCCCCACCCTTTGATGTATTCCTCTCCCACAACAGCAAAGACAAACCTGCCGTCATCGCACTGGCCCGGCGACTAGAGGCGAACGGAGTCAAAGTGTGGCTGGATGTGTGGGAACTGCGTCCCGGACAGCCTTGGCAGGAGGCACTCGAACAAATTATCAAAACGACTCGGTCTGCGGTGGTGGTGTTTGGTCCGGCGGGCATTGGTCCTTGGGAAGACATGGAAATGCGGGCTTGCTTGGATGGTTTCGTCAAGCGTAGGCAACCGGTGATTCCGGTGCTGCTACCCGGTTGCCCGGAAACCCCCGTTTTGCCTTTGCTTTTGGAGCAGTTTACTTGGGTGGATTGCCGCGAGGGCAGGGAGGAGGACGGGTTTTACCGGCTGATCTGGGGCATCACCGGAAAAAAACCGAATTTCAACAATCCCGGCAACACCGATGGGCCTCCAGTCAAGCGGGACCCTCCGCCCGCCATACCCATTCCCTACCTTCACGGCTGGCCCGCTGATAAAATCAAGGCATTGCAACAAGAAACCGCAACCGCGCTGGCCAAGCCGGTCCTTTTCCGCGATGCCTTCTTGCAATTGGGTGGTGCAGGGCCGGAGATGGTGGTGATCCCTGCCGGTTCTTTCATCATGGGTTCACCCGCCAGCGAGCCTGAACGTGCCGAGGATGAAGGCCCGCAACACTTTGTCACCTTCTCAACAGCTTTCGCCATCGGGCGTTATGCTGTGACCTTTGAGGAATACGACTATTTCTGCCTTGCCACCCGGCGCAGCCCGGTCGCTGACGCAGGCTGGGGGCGTGGACGGCGACCGGTCATCAATGTGTCATGGCAGGATGCCCAAGCCTATTGCGCTTGGCTGGCTGGACAGACCGGCAAGCCTTATCATTTGCCTACGGAGGCGGAATGGGAATATGCCTGTCGTGCCGGCACGGAAACGCCGTTCCATTGCGGCGACACGATTGGCACCAAGCAAGCCAATTATGATGGAAATTATCCCTACAACGGCGGGGCCAAAGGCGAATATCGTAAAAAAACCCTGCCCGTCGGCCAGTTCGAGCCGAATGCCTTCGGTCTCTACGATATGCATGGCAATGTGTGGGAATGGTGTGAGGACAATTGGCACGGCAATTACCAGTCTGCGCCCACCGATGGCAGTGCTTGGGAATCTGCCGAGGCTGGCGCGGGCCGTGTGCTGCGCGGCGGGTCTTGGAACTACATCGCGAGGCACTGCCGTTCCGCGTACCGTGGCATCATCCCGCCCGACGACCAGTTCGGCAACGTTGGCTTTCGTTGCGCCCGAGTTCAGGTGTGAGGCAGGCCAAGCCCGGCGCGGAGCGTCGCGAAACCGGGGGGCGGTCCGGCCGCGGAGCGGACAGGGCCGGGCCGCCCCCGGTTTCGCGCTTTTCCTCGTTCCCACGCTCCAGCGCTCATCGTTATACACAAGTGTTGGAGAGCCGTCATTCCGGCATCCATGCCGGAATGACGAGTTGTCTATCAGCACTTTGGCTCATAATGAGAATTGCTGCTAGTCTATCGGACCTTGCCAAGTTCAGGGAAAAGCTTGCCGTGCTCGCCCCTGTCGAAAAAAACGACACGGTTCCTGCCGCTTTGCTTGGCTGCATACATGGCATGGTCGGCATGGCGCAGGAGGATTTCCGGGTCTGTGTTGTCTTCGGGAAACAGGGTGACGCCTATGCTGGTGGAAATGCCGGATTGTTCGGAACCGGCGATAGTGTAGGGTGCGGCGACGGTGTTCAGCACGCGTTCCAGTACTTGCCGGCATTCATCCTCATTGGAGACGGTGGACAGGAGGATCACAAATTCGTCGCCGCCCAGACGTGCGACGGTGTCAGCGCCTCTCACATAAGATTTGAGCCGTTTTGCGACTTCGATCAACAACTGGTCGCCGACCGCGTGGCCCAATTGATCGTTGACGGCTTTGAAGCCGTCCAAGTCCAAGTAACACACGGCCAAAACTCCGCCGTGACGTTTCGTTCTTGCCACCGCTTGCTGCAAGCGGTCAACCAGCAGCCGCCGGTTGGGGAGTTGGGTCAGCGCGTCATGATGCGCCGCCAGGCGCAACTCTTCCTGGGCCTGGTGTTGTGCTGTCACATCGACGACCAGCACGACCAGATAATCGACGGAACCGTCCGGTTTGCGTAGGCAACTGACGGAGTTTTGAGCATATAGGATCGTGCCGTTCTTGCGCATGCAGCGATTGTTTATCATATAGTTGTCAATCTCGCCGACTGAGATAAGCCTTAATTGCGCCCGGTTTTTGGCTTCATCAACCGGGTAGGTTAATTCTTCCCAAGTTTTCTGGAGTAATTCCTCACGGCTAAAGCCCAACATTTGGCACAACTGGCCGTTGACATCCAGCCAGTTTGTCGCCGTGGAAATAGTGGCCATGCCAACCAATGGGCGTTCAAAAAAGGCCCTAAAGTGGCGTTCGCTGGCGCTGATCCTGGCCTGTGCGGCTTTGCGCCCGGTGATGTCCGTACAAGTGCCTACGAGCCGGGTCACTTCGCCTGCGTCGTCGAGTACGACACCTTGGGCTGCCGCAATCCAACGGATTTGTCCATCGGGGCGGATGATACGGAATTCGACCGCGTCGTAGTCCTTGTTTTCTATTGTCTGCGAAAGGGATGCCCATGCCTTTGCAAAGTCTTCCGGGTGTACGGTGTTTTTCCAGGTTTCATCCGGCATCGGCACTATCTTGGGAAGACCGTAAATTTGGAACATTTTGTCATCCCAAGTCACCAGCCGGCTGTTGAAGTCCAAATCCCAAACCCCCATGGATGCGGCTTGCGTCGCCAAGGTCAGCCGCTCAGTCACTTCCCGCAAGGCAAGATTGGCCTGATGGAGTTCGGCGGTACGCGCTTTGACCCGTTCTTCAAGTTCCTCCCCGTGCCTGGATATTGCCTCTTCGGCCTGTTTGCGCTCAGTGATGTCACGCGCTGCGGCATAGATGATGTTGCCCGCAGGGACTGCCTGCCATTCAAGCCAGCGGTGACCGCCCTCTTTGCACTGATAGCGGTTAATGAAATTTCTGACCTCTTTCTGGGAAGTCAATTGGGAGGTGACCCGCAGCGTTTCCTCCCTATCGGCCGGATGCACAAATTCGATGAACGGTCTTGCTTTGAGTTCATCACAGGTATAACCCAACAATTTCCCCCAAGCCGGGTTGAGTTGCTGGAAATAACCTTCGGTGTCGGCAATGCACAACAAATCCGTGGACACTTCGAAGAATCCATCCAATGCCTGCGTCTTCTTGTGTAACGCCTCCTTGGCTTTCTGTCGGTTGGCCAAGTCGAAAAAAGTGACCAATATCAGGCCATCAACCAACGTCGCATGAATTCGGATAAACCAGACAGTGCCATCCTTGGCTGTGATATTCACCTCCATCGGGTCGATTTCCATGTCTTGCCGCGCGGCATCGGCCATTCGACTGTTCCACTCCCCGACAACCCATTCACAGTATTTGGGATCGGGAAAGGCAAGATGCCGCCAATCCTCGACAGTCGGAAACTCTTCCATTGCATAGCCGAACATTTCGACGAAACGACGATTTTGGTAGAGCATGGTCTGTTCATGGCCGGAAGTGAGAATTGCCCCGGCTGGAAGATGTTCGAGCATGGCGCGCTGTCTTTGTTCGGCCTGCTTGATACGTTGGTTTGCCCGTTTGCTGAGGGTGGCATCGTAGAAACTCCACGCACAGTCCAGGCCAGTGCCGTCGCCAGCATTGACGGGTGTGCTGTAGGCTTCGAAGCTGCGGCCGTCTTTTAGGTCCACCCTGCGCTTGTCCGCGCCTAGCCTTTCCCGTACTCCACGATCAGCCATTTCCCGGAGTTGATGGGGGTGGACGATTTTGTCTAAAATGAACTGGCACAGGATTTCGCCTGATCCCGACGCTAAAACCCGGGGTGGAATGCCCCACATCTCTTGGAAACGCCGATTGTGAAAAACCAGCCGATCATTCCCATCGACGATCATTATGCCTTCGCGGCTGTTATCGCCTAGGTAGTCCAGCAGGGCATGCTGAAATTCAAGCGTTTCATTTAGGTGAGGGTTCATTAGCCAGAATGGCTGCGATGAGGCACCACCAGCAAGGGGCAAGGCGAGTGATGAAGGACGTAATCACTGACTGAACCGGCAAACAACCGCCAGAAGAATCCCTTATCGCCGCTACCCAAAACAATCAACTCGGGATGAAGTTCATTGGCCATGTCGATGATGGCATGACCGGGGTCGGAATCCGTCGGAATAAGCCGGATTTCCACATCCCTGCCCAACGCCGCCTTGGTGCGTTCAAGTGCGGACCCGCCCTCGGCAAGCTGATGCTGGTATGCAGCCTCCGCTTCCTCGGGTGTCAACAAGGGGCCTTCAAAACCGCCCGCCATGTCCATTGGGTTCTCGTAGTCTTGCACGACAGTGATCAGCACTATTTCAGCATCATCGCGCAGCAACGTGAGGGCCACGCGGGCAGCCTCTATTGCATCGACACTTCCGTCAGTTGCAACCATTATTTTCATTATGCGACCTCAAGATAGGTAAATTCAAATTTTTTTGTTTGGGAAAAAAGCCGAACCCGGTTTTATTTTGAAGCGGTCTCGATAACTATGCAAGGTTTCGATGCGGAAATTTTCGGTTGACCAAAAAGCATAACCGCAGAATTTTATTTTTTTGTGCAGGTGTGCGGGTAATCGACGGTTTGATTTGACTACGGGTGGTATTACAATTCATTAGCTGATGTTACGCATCGACTGAAGGCTGGAGCGTCAAAGCTTGCTTTGACTGGCAAGGCTTGCCTTGCCCCCAATGCCGTTAAGTTAAGGATTTTCCGTTCGCCCTGAGCTTGTCGAAGGGTGGGCGGAAAATCCCGACTTACCGAGCGTTAAGCCGTTCATGGTTCGACAGGCTCACCACGAACGGCTTAACCTACCCCGCCTGAAGCTAGTAGCCCATTTTTTTAATTCCAACCACATAAGGAGCAAGCTATGACTGACTGCCTATTCTGCAAAATGGCCACTGGTGAAATCAAGCCAGCGGTGGTTTACGAGAATGACCATGTCCTTGCGTTTCGTGACATCAAACCGCAAGCGCCTACCCATGTACTGATCATTCCAAAACGACATGTGGCAACTTTGGATGACTTGAGCGATTTGGGCTTGGCAGGCGAACTGCTGCTCGCCGCCCGGTTGGTTGCAAGGCAGGAGGGCATTGCCAACAACGGCTACCGCACCGTCGTCAACTGCGGGGGCGATGGCGGGCAGGAAGTCAGTCACCTGCATTTGCACCTGTTGGGAGGCCGCCAAATGAAGTGGCCACCGGGTTGAAACAGGGCTCAAGGACATTTTCGAGAATGCCTTTACCCGTAGGGTGGCCTTCAGGCCACCATGGCATCCTGAAGGACGCCCTACAGTTGGGTGATTTGTTATTCGGAAATAGCCTAAGGGAATCTTGCCGTTCATGACTGACTCGACCCAATAGGCCATTTGAATTAGAATGGGGGCTGTTGCGACACCGGGTCTAACGAAAAACCACGCTTTATTATAGAGCATCAAGGAAATATACCCCATGCGATTGCTAACTAGCCTTTTCATTTCCCTTTTTTTAATGGCTTTCACTGACGCCTCAATGGCGGCGAAAGCCCACAAGGCACCCAAAAAAATGACCGAACACAGCATACAAGTAAAATTTGAAACCACCCAAGGTAACTTTGTCGTCCAACTGGACAAGGCGAAAGCCCCCGTCAGTGTGGCGAACTTCCTGACTTACGTTAAAGAAGGTTTCTACGATGGCACCATTTTCCATCGTATCATCCCTGGCTTTATGGCACAGGGCGGGGGTTTCACGAACGACTTTAAGCAGAAACCCGTCCACGACCCGATCAAGAACGAGGCGGACAACGGCCTGCTCAATAAACGCGGGACCATCGCCATGGCAAGGACTAGCGACCCGAATTCAGCCACGGCCCAGTTTTTTTTCAACTTCATTGACAACACATTCCTCAACCATACGAGTCCCACCCCCAAAGGTTGGGGTTACACTGTGTTTGGGGAAGTTGTCGAGGGGATGGACGTGGTTGACGGCTTCGGCAAGATACCGACCGGTTCGGGCGGCCCGTTCCAAACCGATGTGCCGAAGACCCCTATTGTGATCAACAAAGCCACTGTGGTCAGCGAATAAATCCATAGCAAGCTCGGGCGGCGGTTGCGCCGCCCGATAGGCTGCGGGCAGTTGCCCCAAGTCCGTTACGCTTTTGCCTCATGCATGCCGAAACCCTCTTCATCTCCGATCTTCACCTTTCCGCCGCCCGCCCGAAAACCACGCGGCGCTTCTTGTCCTTCCTCAAGGGTCGGGCGCTGGGTGCGGGGCGTTTGTATATCCTCGGCGACTTGTTCGATGCCTATATTGGCGATGATGACAACGCTTCCCCTAACCGTGAAATAAAAACGGCGCTGAGACGGCTTGTCGATTTAGGCACAGCGGTTTTTTTCCTGCATGGCAACAGGGATTTTCTGGTGGGGGAAGGCTTTTGCCGGGAAACCGGCGTGTGTTTGTTGGGGGATTACGCCATCATTGATCTTTACGGGGAATCTGCCCTTATCACGCATGGCGATTTGCTTTGCACGGACGACATCCTCTACCAAGAGGCGAGAATCCGTGTCCGCGCCGATGCGTGGAAACGCAACGCCTTGGCCAAGCCCTTGCTCGTCCGCCAATGGTATGCCCGATGGTATCGCTTCAAGAGCGGCTTGGACAAGGGCAAGAAGAACCGGGAGATCATGGATGCCAACCCGCAAGCGGTCATCGAAACCCTGCGAGAGTTCGGTGTGTCGATTCTGCTTCATGGCCATACCCACCGTCCGGCCGTGCATGAATTGAATGTCGATGGAAAGCCCGCCCGTCGCTTCGTATTGGCGGAATGGAAGGATACCGGCCAAGTTTTGTGTTGGGGGGGTAAGGGCGAGTGGGTTAGCGAAATTATTGATTGAAATAAACAATGAACACCTCAAACACGCTGCGCTGCAAGCTTTCTTATGAACCGCAAGAACTGAAGTTCGGTACTAGCGGTAGAAGGGGGGAAGTCATCCACCTGACGCAACTGGAGGTTTATCTAAACGCACTTGCGGAATTGGAATACCTGCAATTGCTCCCCTTGGGCGATGGCGGCATTGCCAAGGGTGATGAATTCTTCTTTGGCTACGACTTGCGCCCGAGTTCCAGCCGCTATGTCGCGGAGCAGCAGGGCAGGGGGGGGCTTGCCCAGACAATCGAGCAAGCAATCCGCGATGCCGGCATGAAGCCAGTCAATCTCGGTCAAATCCCCACCCCGGCCTTGGCCCTTCATGCCTTTACCCATGGCAAAGGCAGTATCATGGTCACCGGCAGCCACATCCCCTTTGACCGCAATGGCTACAAAACCAACACTTCACGCGGTGAGTTGCTAAAAAAACATGAACTTCCCATCCATGGAAAAGTGCTGGAAGTGCGGCAAAGGCTGTACGGCCAATCTTTTGAAGCGTCATTGTTCGATGAAAACGGCCTCTTCAAAGCGGGGCACCGAGACCTTATGCAAGCAGACAATGCGGGGGCCGAAGCCTATATGCGCCGCTATGCCGATTTTTTCGGGGGTGCTTCCCTGGAGGGAATGCGGCTCGTTGTCTACCAGCACTCGGCTGTCGGTCGGGACATGGTCGTGGAAATTCTCCGCAGACTAGGTGCCGAAGTGTTTGCGGTTGGCCGCAGCGAGACCTTCGTACCGATTGACACCGAGAATATGGACGAGGAACAGCTTGCTGCCATCCAGCGCTTGCACGATGAGGCTTCCGCCCGACAGGGAAGGATTGATGCGGTCATTTCCACAGACGGTGACTCTGACCGGCCTATGATCTTGGGTGTCGAAGCCGGCAAAGTACATTTTTTCGGGGGTGATTTGGTGGGTATGGTCACCGCCGAATATCTGGCGGCGGACGCAGTGGTTGTCCCCATCAGTTGCAATGATGCCATTGACTTGGGTCCTTTGAAGGATATTACTGCCCCCAAGACCAAAATTGGTTCGCCCTTCGTCGTCGCCGGGATGGAACAGGCCATCGCCCTCGGTAGGCAGGCGGTTTGCGGCTTTGAAGCCAACGGCGGATTTATGACCGGTTCCCCACTGTTCCGCAACGGAAACTGCTTGAGTCCGTTGCCCACCCGCGATGCGATGCTACCCATCTTGGCGGTACTTTATGCCGCCAAGGAAAAAGGATTGTCATTAGGTCAATTATTCGGGCTATTACCCCAACGCCACAGTCAGTCCGCCCTGCTCAAGGAATTTCCCCGCTCACGCGGCCAACAAATCGTCGACCGTTTTTCGCCTTCAGATGCAAGGGTTGCCGAGGTTCAATACGGGAATGGCAAAACAATTCCATTCGACGAAAACCGTACAAGCTTACTTGGCGACGAAGCCGCCATCCGCCATGCCGAAGCCATTGCCGAAGAGCTTGCCGGCTTTTTCACCCCTGCAATGGGGTTTGGCAGAATCATTCGCATTAATTATGTGGACGGGGTGCGCATTTACTTTGAAAACGGCGATGTGGCACATATCAGGCCCTCGGGGAATGCCGATGAACTGAGGATTTACGCCGTTGCCGATAGTCAAGATCGTGCGGAATCAATCGTCAAATTCGCCATTGGGGAACCTAAAGGTATTTTACGCAGCATGGAAAATCTGGTTATGTGACTGGATTCCGGTATCCATGCCGGAATGACGGGTTGTTTATCAGCATGAGAATTTCTGTCACCGAATCCACGTTGACAAATCAACCGGAAGGTTTAGTATTTAAACCGTGTCATCGCCCTCAATTTAGTCGGAGAAGGCAATCCGAATAATGTGGTGAGTTTGACGCTGTAAGGATTGGAAAAGAAACCGTAATCCAGCGGTTTAGTATCTGCGAGGGAAGGTGTGTTTACTTTTTCCAACAGGGTGTTATTTTGTGCGGCGGACATTGATAAACATGAGGATGGGGCGTACACTACGAACCATGCACCTCTGGGGTGTAAGGCAAGATACCTATTCGGGTGTCTAATAAAAAGTTGGGCATTAAGCACTGCAAAGGAGTTTTAGGGCGTGTTCACAAAATCTCCAAACTTATGAAAATATTCATTAGTTATCGACGAATGGACGACCAAGGCACCGTTGGTCGCCTTTTTGATTTTCTGGAGAGGCGATACGGGAGGGGAAATGTCTTTATGGACATAGATAGCAATCTGCCGGTCGGAATGGACTTTCGCCCTCATCTTATAGCCCGCGTCAAGACAGCAGATGTTTTATTAGCTGTAATCACTCCCCGATGGCTCGGTCAAATTCGCGCGAAGTCACGCGATTCTATAGATTATGTGCGCATAGAAATTGAAGAGGCGATACGGCAAGGGGTTCCAGTGGTCCCAGTGCTTATCGGCGCTGAAATGCCGCAGAAGGATGATTTGCCAACCTCTATCTCCTCAATTTCAACACTCAACGGAGTAATCCTGAACACTGGCGCAGACTTTCGTGCACATATGAATCAATTGTGCAGAAAAGTCGAGTCAAGCATCGATACACCAATAATTCATTGGAGCAAACAACTTTTTCGGGCGATAGGCGGAGGTTTGTCCGGAATAGTGATCTTAATGATGCTCATAACCCCGTCCCTTTTCACGTTTTTCGCCTTTGCACCAAACGCCCTTGAGATGCTTTTAGCCTCATTACACGAATTATCCGGATCCAATTCCGACATCAGTTTAGAAAAACTTACCCCGCTATTCCTCTTCGATGGGATGATTTTGATTATGGCGATTCTCGGTGTGATCAACAATTTTTCTAAGAAACCGAAAATATCCCTCGCCATGTTTATCGGCATTTACATCTCTTGGGCGATATTTGTCAGTATTCCATTAGGCCTCCTAGTTCCTGCCCGCAGCATATTTCAAAATCCAAAATTGGAATGGACGGTGTGGGCTTTGATACTCACTCTACTTTCAGTTTTTGCCATGATATTGGGAGGGTTTGTCGGCAAAAAGATAGAACGAAAAGAGCCGCTCCGAAAACTGATACTTTTTAGCTTCGGTTCTTTTGTTGTATTGCTTGCAGCAGTCTTCATGATGATAGCTGGAAATCTAACTTCCCGAAGCAATACTCCTTCGACGAATGATATACAAAGATTATCAGAGCAAACTAAAGAATTAAAAAACGACACTATTGCGCTTCAAAACGCGTACCTAAAAGCACTCGAAGAAGATGGACTTGAGAGATTGTTTGATGCTGACCGCGTAGCGGCAGATCAAGATTTCAGAGAATCCCGGTCTATCTTAATGAAAGTAGCCAAAACAGTGAAAAAATTTCGAGCGAAGTCTGTTAGTATTATACTAGATTTCCCTAAGCGTATCGACCATCATGATATTGACCCAGTTATATATGAATCATGGCAGAAAGGCTACAGCGAAGGCGTTGAGAAATCACGACAAAAACTCGATGAGATTTGGGATCTAGAGCTAGAGATAGTAGAACACGAGAAATATCTGATCCATTATCTCAAGAAAGTTCGACCATATTGGGAGCCTGATCAAGGAAAGTTCATGTTCCAACGCGATCATGATCTTGAAGAATTTAATTTAATTATGGGGCGTATAAACAGCTGCGTGGAGCGTCAAAAACATCTCCGGGAATCATCCTTGAAAAGCAACAATTAAGATGATTCAGGAAGGTAAAGGGCCGTAGATGCGGTGAGGAACGAACCGCATCAATCGCGTAAATCTATGCCTAACCATCCGTTCCAGCGCACCCGCGCCACGAAGAGGCTTAGTTTGGCTGGTTCCCAAGCTCCTGCTTGGGAACCCATGTCTTGCAAGCTCGAAGCGCGACGGGGTTTGCAACCCCGCCGCTAACGGTTTATGCGAAGTCACGGCATCCGACATGGCACAAAACGTCAAGGACGGGATTTCAAATCCCGTCCGGCTTTTTTGGCTGGTTCCCAAGCTCCTGCTTGGGAACCCATGTCTTGCAAGCTCCTGCTTGTTCGTTGACCGTTACTCGGGGAAGCTGGAGCTTCAAAGACCGCATTCCCAAGCTGGAGCTCTCATCGTTATACACAAGTCGTTGCGGGAGCAGCAGAACCCCGAAGGGGTTCAAGCTATTAGCCGGGGGTTGAGCGAAGCGACACCCCCGGACGGCAAACCGAATAAAACATCGACCCCGG
>CAIODU010000291.1 GCA_903857165.1 uncultured Methylococcaceae bacterium
CTTCACGAAGATGGTTTGCTCGGTCTTCATCCCAAATTTGCTGAATTGCTTGGCATAGCGCTCCTCTTTGGCAAGATTCTCCGCCTGTTTGGAAAATTGGAAGGGTTTGCCCTTGGTCTTCTCAACATCGCCCATTTGCAAAGTTTCGCAAAAAATATTACACAGCAAATTGATTTTCGGGTCGTCGCTGTAATTGCCCAAGCCCGATGGCTTGGGGCATCTTACAATGACGTTATCTGGTTTTTCGCTGGGCTTGGGTTTGGTGGAACTGATAGACTTTTTGCGCATAATCGTGCCTAGGATTGATATTCAGAGTAACTGATGTCAAGCACTGAGCCGTTGAAGCTCAGGTGTGGGCCGGAATAAGCCCAATGCTGTTGAATTAAGGATTTTCCGTTCGCCCTGAGCCTGTCGAAGGGTGAACGGAAAATCCAACTGCTTGGAAGTTAAGCCCTTCGACAAGCTCAGGGCGAACGGGTGGGCCTTGATCGTACCCCACCTTAAGTTGGTGGCCATCATTGCAAAGGCTGGTTGACCAGCACCCAGTACAGGCCCAACTGCGCGACCACCTGGGCAAACTCATCAAACTCGACCGGTTTGCTGACAAAACTGTTGACGCCGAGACGGTAGCTTTCCACCATGTCCCGATCCTCCCTTGAGGACGTGAACACGACAATGGGGATCGTACTGGTGCTCGCGTCGGCCTTAATCTCGCGCAAGACTTCCATGCCGTCGACTTTAGGCAAGCACAAATCCAGCAAGATTATTTTCGGGGTCGCATCCATCTCACCGCCGGCATAGGCTCCCCGGCAAAAGACGAAATCCAGTGCCTGCGCCCCGTCCTTGACCCAAGTCAAATTGCTCGCCAGGTTGGCTTCTTTCAACGCGCAAATGGTCAGTTCGGCATCGGTCGGGTTGTCCTCCACCAGTAGTATCTCAATGAAGCCATGGGGCATTGCCACGTTAGTCCTCTGTTAGTTGTTGATGTTACGCGCACGTCGGCAAAGGGTTGCCGACCTACGGCGGGTTATGGCCCTTCCAGCCCCCCATACCGTAGGGCGGCAACCCTTTGCCGCCAGCGGTTTCTACGGCGGGTTATGGCCCTTCCAGCCCCCCATACCGTAGGGCGGCAATCCTTTGCCGCCAACGGTTTCGGTGGCTGTGCGCAACATCATTTGGGAAGCGCGAAATAGACCGTGGCCCCCTCATTCTCCCGGCCTTCCGCCCAAACCCTGCCGCCATGGCGGGTGATCACCCGCTTGACGATGGCAAGGCCGATGCCGGTGCCCTCGAACGCGGTCATGTCATGCAGGCGCTGGAAGACGCCGAAGAGTTTATGGGCATATTGTTGCTCGAACCCGACACCGTTATCCTTGACATAATACACGGTTTCTTCTCCATCAATCTGGTTTCCGATTTCAATCCGGGCGCTGGCATGGGGACGGGTGAACTTGATGGCATTTTCGAGCAGATTGACCATCACCTGTTTTAGCATGGGCAAATCGCCATGGACAGGCTGGAGCGGCTTGACCTCCAACTGGACATCGCGCCCCGCCCACGACGGTTCGAGTTCCTGCCAGACGTGCCGGGCCAGTTGTTCCATATCAATCGAGATGTCTTTGATTTCCAAACGGCCCGTCCTGGAAAAGGCCAGGATGTCATCGATGAGTTGTGACATCCGCGCCGTGTTGTCGCGCACCACTTGGATCAGCCGCTTGCCTTCATCGTCCAGTTGGCCGGAGTACTTCTTCTCGATCATGCGCGAGAAGCCGTCGATGGCGCGTAGCGGCGACCGCAAGTCATGGGAGACGGAATAGGAGAAGGCTTCAAGCTCTTGGTTGGCGGCTTGAAGCTGCGCGGTGCGCTCGACGACACGCCGTTCGATTATTTCGCTGAGTCTGAGGGCCTTTTGCTCCGCCCGTTTGCGCTCGCTGATGTCACGGGCGACAGCACAAATACCCACCACTTTGCCGGCTTCATCCCGGAAAGCGGCGGCGTTAAACAACACTGGCGTCAGATGGCCGTCCCGATGGCGAAATTCCAAAGCGTAGTCGCGTACCGTCCCCACCCGGAACACCTCCTGATAACCGGCAAGCGCCGCCGTTGGCTCGGCAAAGTAAAGCGTGAACTCGGTGCCAATGAGCGCATCCCTAGGGTAGCCGGTCATCGCCACCGTTGCCGCATTGACATCGGTGATGTTGCCGTCCGGGCCGATGGACAGCAGCGGGTCCAGGCTGGTGTCGATCAGGCTGCGGTTGTAAGCATCCACCAGGCGCAACTTCTCCGCAATTTGTGCGCGCCCCCGCTTCGCCGACTCTGCCAGCAGATTGATGGCCAAGCTCATCAGCACAAACACCGCCATGCCCACGGCATCATTGGTGTTGACAATTTTGAATTGCCCGACAGGCGACAGGAAGAAGTAAGCGGCGCTGGCCGCCGACAGCAGGGTGGCAACCAGCCCCGGCCCTAAACCGAAGAGGGAGGCGGCGATGATGGAGGCCGGATAGAACAGGAGGTAGAGGGGCGGATTGCCCAGGGACTCCCGCATCAGTTGACAAAGCCAAGTGGCAACCGCCACCAAGATTACGGCAAAGCCGTAGCGCAGGGGCCAGGTGTGGAAAAATTTACGCACAGTATTCATGCCTTTCCTATTAATTTAATCACTGATGTTACGCACTGATGTTACGCACAAGTCGGCAAAGGGTTGCCGACCTACGGCGGTTATGGCCATTCCAGCCCCCTAGACCGTAGGGCGGCAACCCTTTGCCGCCAACTACGGCGGTTATGGCCATTCCAGCCCCCTAGACCGTAGGGC
>CAIODU010000292.1 GCA_903857165.1 uncultured Methylococcaceae bacterium
AAAGGCATCTCGCTCACAAAATCGGCCATGAGGGCAATTGAGAAGCGCTTGGAGCGCGATCCGGAATTGCCAAAATGGGACATACTCATTAAACCAATGGCTGTTTTTTGATGGTATGTTCTTTGTTGTAAATCACCTAAGGGTTGAGCGAAGCGACACCCCCGGATAATGCGGAAAAAGACCCACGACCCCGGAGGGGTCGCAGCAATCGGCCCATGAACCGATGCGCTCTTCCGAAAACGCTGCAAATGCTAGGTTCAGACTGGTAGCATCCTTAGACCGCGCAGGAAAGACTGCGACCCCTCCGGGGTCGATATTTTATTCGTTTTGCCATCCGGGGGTGTCGCTTCGCTCAACCCCCGGCTAATGGCTTGAACCCCTTCGGGGTTCTACTACTCCCGCAATGACTTGTGTATAACGATGAGCGCTCCAGCCAGCGTAGCCCGGATGAAGCCCTCCGGGCGCAATCCGGGTTTTCGGATAGCCCCCGGATTGCGCCGCAGAGCGGCTCCATCCGGGCTTCATGGCTAGGGCCGTAAGGGCGGAGCCTAAGGACGGTTTCAGCCGAATGGAGATGTCCGGTTAATCACATTCGGCGGGGCGTTGGTGCATAAATACTTTTTTCAACGCGGGCTGATTGACACTATCTATATGAATTCCTGTTTTTTGGGCTCGTTCCCAAGCAGAGAATTCGAGAACCAGCGAAACCCGCCCACTTAAAATGTTAAGCCAGTATGACTTCAATATGCCGACCCAGCGCCTTTGCCGCCGCCTCCAGCTGGTCAAGCCGCGATGCGTGGCCCAAGTCAAACAACCTATCCACTTGCGGGGCATTCCAGCCTAGCCGCCGCGCAAGCTCGGCTTTGCGGACACCCTGAGCCAGCATTTCCTGATAAACTGCCAGCTTGATGCTTTCCAAAGCGGACGGGCGGACGCAGGGCAAGCCGGGGATGGCGGATGGGACCGGCAAGGGTTTGCGGTCATCGACATAAAACGACAGGGCGGTTTCCAGTGCGTCCACTGCCATTTCCAGCGCCTCCTGTTCAGTGTGTCCAAAGGTGATGGCCTCGGGAACGTCGGGGAATGTCGCCATGAAGGAATCGCCGTCCTGAGTCAGCGTAACGGGGTAATTGAACATGATGCCCTCCTATTTCAAGCCAAGTTGACGTTTGATGGCGGCTTCAATACCCTTGCCAAGTTCATCAGTGCCGTGCATCGGTAGTGTGGATTGCTTGCCGTTAAGGAACACCTTTAAGTGCGAGCCTTTGCCTTGTTTAAAGATCGCCCCTTGTTGCTCCAGCCATTTTTTCAATTGTTTAGAATTCATGGAGATAAAGTAACAAATCTGTTGTGTTTATCAAGATAAATAAACAGTATTGTAGGTCGGCCAACGTCTTTTTTGTTGCCCGACAAACCGGAATGTCGGGCGCAACGCAAAGATACGCACCCGGCCTACAGTCTATCTTTTAGTTCCATTAATGGCGATTTTTCCAATGCGCTTCGCTTGCGTCAGCCTCCGCCTCGGGGTGAAATTTAACTTTGATGCCAATGCTGCTCTTGGGCTAACAGCCGTTTTTCGACCTCTTCCCACGGCACGGCTTCGATTTCGCCCGAGTCCAATTCGTGGATTCGACGCTCGATTTCCTTGATCCATGCCGCCTCGACACCGGGGCTAGGTGGTTGATCCAAGCTTTCCAATAACAGACCCGCCAATGCAGCGCGGTCGCCTTCACCCAGAAGGCAAGCTTCTTCAAAAAGTTCGGTGACTGATGAGAGCATTATGCTGACCTCCCTAATTTGAGATTGGCGTTGAATTGAGCAATGATAACCGGGTTAGTCTTGTCCATTCAAACCCCAATCGATATCCTAGCGAATGAATTGCCCGTTCCCATAATACGGAATTCAAGCCACTAAATCCTTAAGGCGCAATAGCGTACTCGCGTATTGCGCCGAATGAACACTATAAGTTAGGCTCAGAACCTCGGCTTGAATGCCAAAGAGCCAGTATTTCAATAGACGATGATGTATGCTTAATACGATAATATAAATAGTAATGTACACGGGAAAGATGGATACGCCGCACATCCACTAGTTTCATATTTTTCGCTTTTGCCCCGATGTTAGGCTGCAACGCGATTAAATGCAAAGCACTATCAAGGTCTTCCATGAACGCCTCTGGTGCTTTTGTTCGATTAACTTGCCACCAATCCGCCGCTTCAGCGATAGCTTTTGCTGCGCTGCGGACAATGCGGATGGGCAGTTTTGGCTCATCTGCCATGGATTCCTGCCAAAACCTCTGCTGCGCTAAGTGTTTCCCCGCGTTCAGCCTCGACCATTGCGGCTAATAAATTTGCTTCGTCTTTAGCATCTAACTCAAATGTTTCATCGTCTTCCAAAGCTAAAATTGCCACCATGGCACCCTCGCTTATTACTCTGGCATCGATTTCAACAGTTCCATGCCTGACCTTGCCTGTGGTTACTATCATTTTCAGCTCCACTTGTAGTTGTGTTTAAGGGTCGCAATGTAAAACAATGGCGTATCGCGCATTTCACTGGTTAGAGGCAGAATCGCCACGGAAGGATGGGCGTCGAATAGATCAGACTGGATGACCAATGCCGGTCGCGGTTTGCCAAGATCGCCTTGCAACGCCACCGTCACCAGATCGCCGCGCCTCATTGCCAGCCTTCACGGTCAGCCACCGTTTCCAGCCAATCGGTCGTTTCTTGTTCCCGTTTGTCATCTTGCAACAACAACGACTGGCGACGGCATTCCTCGGCGAAGCCCGTGCGCCGTGTGTCCGGCACCCAAATCTGCACAGGTCGCAAACCGGCTTCCCGCAATGCAGCACGGTGCTTTTGCACACGTCCTGAAATACTTGTATTCATCGCTATGTCCGAAATAAACTTTTATATGTAGCATCGTAGCCGCTTTATACGCTCCAAGCAATATGACTTAGAACTTGGGGCTTGCTTGGCGGCCTGAAGGCCACCCTACGATAACCCAGAACCGTTGCTGCGTAACATCAGCTACAATGTCCGCACCAATTGACCATTTGCCTGTCGAAATCGGAAGGCGGATGGCGTATGTCCATCAGTAAAAAAAGGCCATAAGTTGCAATAGCGATATTCCGCGTATTGCGCCTTACCGCCTCGCAAGTCATGTTCCAGGTACCGCAATACAGGCACTTTTGTAGCGCCATTGCGGCTAGTTGTCAGACAATGTTCAGCACTTCTGTGAAAAGGCTGATTGACCAAAAGAGGTATTGTTCAGATGGATAAAGCAGTAGGCAAAAAGACGGAGGGCGACGCGGTCGTTTGGTACGCGTTGGCTGCGGATGCGGTGGTGAAGCGTTTGGAGACTAACCCCAAAGATGGCCTGGGGGCCGAAGCCGCCACACGGCGCTTGCGGGAGTACGGCCCCAATCGCTTGCCGGAAGGGAAGAAGCAAAGCCAGTTGACGCGGTTCCTGCTCCAGTTCAACAACATACTCGTCTATGTGTTGCTGGGTGCAGGCTTCGTCAAGATGATGGTCGGACTGTGGCTGGATGCCGGGATCATCCTGGGGGTCGTCGTCATCAACGCGCTGCTCGGGTTCCTTCAGGAAGGCAAGGCCGAGAAAGCCCTCGACTCGATCCGCAACATGCTCTCCGCCGAGGCCAGGACCGTGCGTGGCGGCATCACCCGTGTGATCCCTGCTGAAGAGTTGGTGCCCGGCGACATCGTGCTGCTTGAGTCGGGCGACAAGATTCCAGCCGACCTTAGGCTCATCGAGGTCAAGAACCTGCGGACTGAAGAAGCGCCACTGACGGGCGAGTCGGTGCCAGTCGACAAGACCACCGCCGCCGTGAGCGGAAAAGCCACGATAGGGGATCGGGAATGCATGGCATTCTCCGGCACACTCGTCTCGTCCGGGCGCGGTATCGGGGTCGTGGTTGCAACCGGCGCGAATACCGAACTGGGCCGCATCAACCAGATGATGGCCTCGGTCAGCCCGCTTGAGACACCGCTGTTGCGTCAGATTAAGAAATTCGGCTACACCCTTACCGCCGTGATCGGGATCACCTGCGTTCTGCTGTTTGCCTACGGCAGATGGCTGCGGGGCATGGAATTCATAGACATCTTCCAAGCCGTCATCAGCATCGCGGTATCCGTCATCCCGGAAGGTTTGCCTGCGCTCATCACCGTCACGCTGGCGATCGGCGTGCAGCGCATGGCCTTGCGTAACGCCATCATCCGGCGGCTCCCGGCGGTGGAAACCCTAGGCTCGGTGTCGAGAATCTGCTCCGACAAAACCGGCACCCTGACGCTCATGGAAATGATGGTGATGTCGGCGGTCACCTCGCAATCGGGTTACACAGTGACGGGCAATGGCTACGCACCCACGGGCGAAGTCCTGAAGGATGGCAAGCGCGTAAAGCAAGGCGAAGACCCGGTGCTCAACCTCATGGGCCGTGTTTCAATGCTGTGCAACGATGCCGAAATTCTTGAGGAGGAAGGCAGTTGGAAGGTGCAGGGCGACCCTACCGAAGGGGCGCTTTATCCTTACGGGAACAAGCTCGGCCTCGAACGCAAGGCCGAGCAAGATGCCTATCCCCGAATCGACTCGATCCCCTTCGAGTCGGAACATAAGTTCATGGCCACGCTGCACCGGGATGCGGGCGGCAAGCAGGTGATCTTCGTCAAAGGCGCGCCGGAGGTCATCCTCGAACATTGCGACCGGCAGGCGATTGACGGAGAAGCAGCGGAGCCGCTGGATCGTGACAATTTTCTGCAAGCGGCGGACAAGCTCGCGTCACAGGGTGAACGCGTTCTGGGAATGGCCTGGCTTGAAGTCCCGGATGTCACCGCAGGCACACTACGCCCTGAAGACTTGCCGAAAAACCTCATCCTCATCGGCTTGATCGGACTGCTTGACCCGCCACGCCCGGAGGCAATCGAAGCCGTCAAAGAGTGTCATGCCGGCGGCATCCGGGTGACGATGATTACCGGCGATCACCGTATCACCGCAGCGGCAATTGCCAAGATGCTGGGCATCGGCGACGGCACGACTGCGATCACGGGTGCCGAGATCGAGGAAATGGACACAGCCACCTTGCAGGAACGTGTCCGCGATGTTGATGTCTTTGCCCGTGCCAGCCCCGAACACAAGCTGCGGCTGGTGAAGGCAATCCAGGCGAACGGGCAGATCGTGGCGATGACGGGCGACGGGGTTAACGATGCGCCCTCGCTGAAGAAAGCCGACATCGGGGTGGCCATGGGGATCAAGGGCACCGAAGTCACCAAGGAAGCGGCGGAGATGGTGCTCGCCGACGACAACTTCGCCTCGATCACAGCCGCCGTCAAGGAAGGGCGCACGGTTTACAATAATATCGAAAAGGCGATGCTGTTCATGTTGCCGACCAACGCCGCCCAGGCGCTCGTCATCTTGGCAGCCATCGTGGTCGGTTTTGTGGCGCCGATCACCGCGCCGCAAATCCTCTGGGTCAACATGGTGACCTCGGTTGCGCTCGGGCTGGTGATCTCGTTCGAGCCGCATGAACTAGATGTCATGCAGCGGGCGCCACGCGCAACCGACCGTGGCATCTTGGATGGCTTCGGCGTATGGCGCGTCATCTTCGTCGGCTTGGGGCTGCTCGCGCTGACGCTGTGGGCCTTTTTCTGGATGAAGTCGACCAACGCGTCCGACCCACTTGCCCGCGCCGCAGCGGTGAATGCACTGGTCATCGGACAAATATTCTACCTGCTCAACAGTCGCTTCAAGCTCGACTCGTCGCTATCGCTCAAGGCACACGCAGGCAACAAGTACTTGCCTTTAGGGATAGGCGCGGTAGTGATATTGCAACTGCTGTTCACTTATGCGCCTCCGCTCCAGGCACTGTTCGACACGGCCGCCATACCGCTGCGGATCTGGCCATGGCTATTCCTCGCCGGCTTCGTGTTTTTCCTCGTTGTCGAGCTGGAAAAGTTCATTATTCGGACGTTGCGGCGATCGCGTGGGGCGACATCGACAGCTTGATGCATCATCCAGGCAAGAGATGTGGACGTGAAGATTTTTCCCTACGGCTATGGTAGGCTATTACCTTGCCTACCGTAGCAATGCCGACAGCGCTAAACAATAGCGTTTATCCGCCGTGCCACTGGCTTGGAATAGCCCTCTTACTTTAACCCACCAACACTTTAGCGCCTCTGGGCGCTGCTTAACTTTTAAGGAAACGTGTAATGAGCAATTTCTGGGACATTATCTATCTGATCGCCTCGACCTTCTTTTTTGTGGCGTATCTCATCGTCCTGTTTCAAATAGTCATCGACCTCTTCCGGGATACCGACCTGGGTGGGGGCAGCAAAGTCCTCTGGCTCGTCGGCCTCTTCTTCATACCGTTATTGACCGCACTCATCTATGTCCTTTTCCGCGGGAGAGGCATGGCTGAACGGCAGCGGGCATCAATGCAGCGTGCCAAGTCCGACACCGATGCCTACATCAGGCATGTGGCGGGAAAATCCCCGGCGGACCAGATTGCCGATGCCAAGGCACTGCTCGACGCCGGCACGATCAACCAGGAAGAATTCGCCAAACTCAAAGCCAAGGCACTCTCATAACCCAAAGGGACGCGGGTGCAATAGCGGCTCCGCCGCCGCGTATTGCCCCGCATGACGCCATGCCTGCAATTCAGGTATACTGCCACCCAAACCACACTAGAGCCAAGGCCCATGAGACCCAGCGGACGCAAACCAGACGAACTACGCAATATCATTCTAACCTGCCATTACACTAAACATGCGGAGGGATCGGTGTTGGTCGAGTTCGGTGACACCCGGGTGATTTGCACGGCGAGCATAGAAGAGAGGGTTCCTCCTTTCATGAAAGGCAAGGGGTCCGGCTGGCTCACTGCCGAATACGGCATGCTACCGCGCTCCACCCACGAACGCATGGGTCGCGAAGCCTCGCGGGGAAAACAAGGGGGCAGGACACTGGAAATCCAGCGTATGATCGGTCGGTCGCTCAGGGCCGCGTTGAACTTGGAAGCCCTAGGCGAACGCACACTCACTGTCGATTGCGATGTGATCCAGGCGGACGGCGGAACCCGTACCGCTTCAATCACGGGTGGTTATGTCGCTGTCGCACTCGCCGTGCGGCATTTGCAGAAGACGAGAAAAATTAAAGCCGACCCGCTGCACGGTCAGATCGCATCGGTTTCGGTGGGCATCTACAAAGGGATTCCCGTGCTGGACCTGGACTACAAGGAAGACAGCAATGCCGAAACTGACATGAACGTCGTCATGAACGATGCCTCGGCCTTTGTGGAATTGCAAGGGACTGCCGAGGGTCACGCCTTTCGCCGCGATGAGTTGGATGCCCTGTTGATTCTGGCCGGGAAGGGCATCAAAGACCTTATGTGGCATCAGAGGCAGGCTCTGGATGCGGCCAAGTTGTAAATAGCCCCATAGTCACCCCCCCATTTGACTTCACTGCCCTGCCCCACTGCCTTGGGCTTGAGCGATTTGAAGGGTTTTGACAGGTGCGTGCGGTTAATGTTCAATTTACAAAATATGCCGGTTGATTATTCCCCCGCAGCGCAAAATATATCCAAGCATCTGTTTTAATAACATTTATTGGTTTGAAATAGGCCAATTCAGATCGCCGGAGACTGTTTTATCCGTCTAAACCGCCAGCCAAGCCATTTACTTATGCCTTGTGCTGGCAAGGCATTTGTTCTATGTTAGCACTTCCATTTAAGTCACAAGATACCCTATGATTATACGGATAATCTGTTCCCAACAATCCGGTTTAAGTTCGTCTGTAAACATGGATTCAACCGTCTGTGTGTTTAAGACCGAGTTACAACATCGAGGGCTATCCTCCCTACAACAATGGCTTACCCGGTTATGTGAGACTGGGGATGCAGCGTCCTGCTATAACCACTAATACCAAGCGGTTATATTTTAACGGTTAAGCGACCATCGTTAACCATCCAATCAAATTATCAATCAAAAGAGAATCCAGTTTATGTCAGTTACACTCGTCACCTGTGCGCAGGAGTGCGCCAAGACAGTCATGCAAGACCCCCGAATAAAAAGAGTCGCCATCGCCGGTCTCCTTGTGTCCTTTTACATAGGCTTTGCGGTCAATTGGGGGATTGCCTTTGCTTTCGCCTCTGCTGTCGTAGCCTTGATTTACGGCATCCACTCCATCGCCTGGATCAATGCGCAAGACCCCGGCAATGAGCGCATGGTCGAAATTGCTGCGGCCATCCAGCAAGGCGCCAAGGCGTATTTGAGCCGCCAATACAAAGCCATCGCCGTCGTCGGTGTGGTGCTGTTTTTTGCCATTGGCTTTTTCTTGGGCTGGGCAGTGGCTTGGGGCTTCTTCATCGGCGCGGTGTTGTCGGGCGCGACTGGCTTCATCGGCATGAACATCTCCGTGCGCGCCAACTGCCGCACTGCGCAAGCAGCCTATAAGGGCATGGACGCGGCCTTTGCCGTGGCGTTTCGCGGCGGTGCCATCACCGGAATGCTGGTGGTGGGTTTGGGGCTGATGGGTGTCGCAGGTTATTACACCCTATTGAAAGCCCTCGGCGTGGCGGAACCTCTCCATGCCCTAGTCGGCTTGGCATTCGGCGGATCGTTGATTTCGATCTTTGCGCGTCTGGGCGGCGGCATCTTCACCAAAGGCGCTGACGTGGGCGCTGACTTGGTCGGCAAGGTGGAAGCCGGCATTCCCGAGGACGACCCCCGCAACCCAGCGGTTATCGCCGACAACGTCGGTGACAATGTTGGCGACTGCGCCGGCATGGCCGCCGATTTATTCGAAACCTACGCCGTGACCTTGGTTGCCACCATGTTGCTGGGCGGCATTCTGACGATGGGTGCGGACCTTCCAATTATCTACCCACTGGTGCTGGGTGGCGTTTCCATCATCACCTCCATCATTGGCACTTACTTTGTGAAGATCACCCCAGGCAAGAAGATCATGACCGCCTTGTATAAAGGGGTCATCGTGTCCGGCGGCCTCGCTGCCATCGTGTTCTACCCGCTGACGCTGATTATGTTCAGAAACGGGGTTTTCCTGAATGGTGTCCAAGTGTCGGCGCATAGTATTTATTTTGCTTCGTTGATCGGCCTGTTTCTGACCGCGTTGATGGTGGTGATCACCGAATATTACACTGCCACCGAATACGAACCCGTTCGCCGCCTTGCCAAGGCTTCCACTAGCGGCCACGGCACCAACATCATCGCTGGCTTGGGGTTGTCGATGAAGGCGACCGCCCTGCCCGTGCTAGCCGTCTGCGCCAGCATCCTGGGGGCATTCTGGCTGGCCGGTCTGTACGGCATCGCCATTGCGGCAACCTCCATGCTCTCCATGACGGGCATGATCGTGGCGTTGGATGCCTATGGCCCGATCACTGACAACGCGGGTGGCATTGCCGAAATGGCCGGCCTGCCGGATGAAATCCGCAACATCACCGACCCGTTGGATGCCGTGGGCAATACCACCAAAGCCGTCACCAAGGGCTATGCGATTGGTTCCGCCGGTTTGGCCGCATTAGTGCTGTTCGCCGACTACACCAACAACTTGGGCGGCGACGTAAAGTTTGACTTGTCCAATCACATGGTCATCATTGGCCTGTTTATCGGCGGCTTGGTGCCTTATTTGTTCGGTGCGCTAGCCATGGAGGCTGTGGGTCGTGCCGCAGGCGGCATCGTCGATGAAGTGCGCCGCCAGTTCCGGGAAATCCCCGGCATCATGGACTACACCGCCAAGCCGGATTATTCCAGGGCGGTGGACATGCTGACCAAATCTGCCATCCGTGAAATGCTCATCCCCTCGCTGCTGCCTATCGCCGTGCCTTTGGCGGTCGGTTTGATACTCGGCAAGGAAGCCTTGGGTGGGGTGTTGATCGGCTCAATCGTCACCGGCCTGTTCGTGGCGATTTCCATGACCACCGGCGGCGGGGCGTGGGACAATGCCAAGAAATTCATCGAAGACGGCAATTATGGCGGCAAGGGTTCCGAAGCCCATAAGGCGGCGGTCACCGGCGACACCGTCGGCGACCCCTACAAAGACACCGCCGGCCCTGCCATCAACCCGATGATCAAGATCATTAACATCGTGGCACTATTGATCGTGCCGTTGCTCTAAGGTAAAAAAAACTGTAGGGGCGAATTCATTCGCCCGAGGGCGGCTGAAGCCGCGCCCCTACAAGCGCTCAGAATGAATCACCGAAGGACTAAAAAGGCCGGCTTTGGCCGGCCCTTTTGTTTGTGTCAATGCTCCTTCAACCGATGCCCTTGTCCATCACTTGCAAATCCCCAGTGCCGTCCATTCCGCCGGGTTTAGCCTATCCGCAAGTGGGGCATTGCGGATTTTTCATCAACTTCATCCGGTTCCATTCCATGCTCAAAGCGTCCAGCAATAGGAGTCGCCCACGCAGGGTTTGCCCGATGCCTATGATTAGCTTGATTGCCTCCAACGCTTGCATTGAACCGATGATGCCGGGAAGCGGGGCGATGACACCGTTGCGGACACAGGTTTCCTCCAATTCGCCTTGGTCGGGATAAAGGCAGTTGTAGCAAGGGCTGTCGTCGTAGCCGGGGGTGAATACGGTAATCTGCCCCTCGAAGCGGATCACCGCGCCGGAAACCAAGGGTGTTTTGGTTCGCACACAGGCCCGGTTGACGGCGAAACGGGTGGAAAAGTTATCGGTGCAGTCCAATACCACATCGCTTCCGCCGATTTCATTTTCCAATTCCTCTTCTTCCAATTTATGACTGATCACCTCGATTTGAATCTCCGGATTCATTCGCAGCAGGGTTAGCCTTGCGGATTCCACCTTGTTGAGTCCCAAATTGTCCGAGTCATGGGCGATTTGGCGTTGCAGATTGGATAAATCCACCGTGTCAAAATCATTCAAAACCAACCGCCCGATACCGGCAGCAGCCAGATACATCGCGGCGGGTGAGCCTAGGCCACCGAGTCCGATAATCAATATACGGGCATTGAGGAGTTTTTGCTGGCCTTCAATATCCACTTGCGGCAGCATGATTTGGCGGCTATAGCGGAGGAGTTGGTTGTCTTGCATTAGTCTGTTATCTCCATGATGTAGCCCGGATGGAACGAAGTGCAATCCGGGTTGGCGGCATCATTACCCGGATTCCGCTTCGCTTCATCCAGGCTACGGTATTTGATAAAGCTTAACTGGATTACCATGCCAAGACCTCCGGTGCTTGCTGGAAAAGATCGCGCAAATCATCTCTTTGGCTATGTTGGCGTTTCATTTCTTCCCAGACGGTGCGATGATAGCTTTCTTGCAGAAATTCTTGAAATTCATGATACTTTCCCTTTTTATCGTTCCCATATTCTTTTAACCGACCTAGGTAAGTTTGAAATGCAAGCCTACGCATTCTCGAAAGGGTTACGTTGTTAAGATCGAGAATTAAAATTGTATATGTGGCCTTCAAAAAGTTTATTGCATCTTTGTTCTCTAAACGCGGTAAAAAGTAGAATGGATCTTCCAAAACCAAACTAAGCAAATCCATAGGATTTTCTTTGCGGGGATCAATTACTGCATCTATTCCTGACTCTTGGTTTATTGATGCGATATTTTTTTCGGTGATTTCCACATACCCTGACAGATGGTTTATTGAGTAGATATTTTTTTCAGTGATTTCCACATATTCAAGGGATATTGGGGGAATCAAAATAGCAAATTTATTGCTTTTTTTACTATTGCAATTACCACAAGAAAATAGCAAATTATCCCAGTCAAAGGTTTGTCTAGGGAACAAAGACTTAGGTCTGCGGTGTTCAATAGTCTTGGCTTCAGCATCTTCACAATACATACAGCGTTTTACACCATTGCACATGCTAGCCAGCGTTATCCGAAGTTCTTCGTAAAGGAATTTTGGAGATTTATTATCCCACAAACTTTCTGCTTTGGCTTTTTGTTCAGAATAATCGGGCATACCAATAATTACACTAGTAAATCCTTCTAACCGATTCTTAGCCCTATTAGTCAAATCTTTGTTAGGGATTGGCAACATGCTTGTTTTCAATACAAAACTGGCTGGAGGTAAGCTTTCAATTCTGTTCGCCGCTGGGCTTCTTCGGGACTGAGTTGCTTCGATGACGCTTTTAAATTTAGTGTAGCCAATTCGGTCAATAATTTCTTGGCCCGATCCGAACGATTCTGCTCCAAACCAAAAGCATGGGTTTCCAAGGCTAGTGTCGCATCACCGAGCAGCAACCGGGTCAATTCCTCACCTGTCACACGCTTAAACTCATCATCTGTACCCGGATCAGGTAATCGCCATATAGAAGTGGCTTCTTGACAAACAAACGGGCTATGCGTGGTGACTATGAATTGAACTTGTGGAAAAAGACGGCATAGCAAAGGACTAATTGCCCGCTGCCAGTTTGGATGTAGATGCACATCCACTTCATCAATAAGCACGACACCGGGTATAACGATAGACATCCCGGTCTCATCAAATAATTCATGTTTAGGGAAACAAGCCGCCATTTGCCGAATCAATTCAAAGGTCAGGCTGAGAATAGAGCGGTATCCGTCGCTAAGTTCCAACACGGGAATATCGACCCCGGCACCGTCACGGAAAACCACCTGTTCAGAATTGACCTCCATCAATTTCGCCCCAAATGGCAGGAATCCTTCTTGATTGATAAAAGTCTTGATTTTGTCAATCAAGTTATTTTGTCCCTGCGATTCCAGTTGCTTGAAGCGAAGATCACGCAACCAAGTCAAGGCTTCGGTTAATGCCACATCTTCGCCAAATAGTGATAAATGACGGGCTAGTCTTGGATGGCTGGAATACAGCCTATGCAAATCATTGTTCCCACCGGTAAATCGGCGGAATGGACCGAAACCAGCAGAAAACCAACCAGATGCCTCATTTCTCCAAATGGTATCTCCATATTCTCTATCACAACTACTAGAATCAACGAATAAATTTTTGATCTTTATATCAATAAGTATCTTGAAATCTCCCTGTAAAATCTTACTACCGGCTCTATAATCATAATTATTATCCTCAATAATTTCTAATTTTAATATAGCCTCTTTTTGACCGGAACGAATCCAACTATTTGTGTCTGGCCGCGCTCCAAAGACTTCTGGTGTTCCAATAAGCGCAAAGGCCACCGCCCTTATAAGGCTAGATTTCCCAGAACCATTCGGCCCAATTATTACGTGCCAACCCTGCTTTGAAGTATTCTCATCTAATTCTAAATTTAATTTAGAAAATGATTTTAGATTACTGATTTCAATTGACTGGATATACATTCATCTATCCCCAAGCTTACTTATCGTTCCCACGCTCCAGCGCTCATCGTTATACACAAGTCCCGCCGAGCCAAAAATGTCGAGCTATTGCAACCCGGAGGGTTGCCAGCCAAAAGCCTAAGGGTTGAGCGAAGCGACACCCCCGGATAATGCGGAAAAAAGACCCACGACCCCGGAGGGGTCGCAGCAATCGGCCTATGAACCTAGGCACTCTTCCAAAAACGCTACAAATGCTAGGTTCAGACTGGTGGTATCCTAAGGCCTCGCCGAAAAGACTGCGACCCCTCCGGGGTCGATGTTTTATTCGGTTTGCCGTCCCGGGGTGTCGCTTCGCTCAACCCCCGGCTAATAGCTTGAACCCCTTCGGGGTTCTGCTGCTCCCGCAACGACTTGTGTATAACGACGAGCGATCCAGCGTGGGAACGATGGTTTTCAATAATAATGTGTAGGTTTGACGATTAATTTCTGAATCTTCCGATAGTCTCGGCCCTGCAACATTCAATACTATACAATCCATAGATTCAAGCCAATCAGAAATATGAATAATGGCTTCAGATTCATCAACGACAGACAAGTCTATGTGTAGGCAAGGCTTATTATATTTCATCACCATCTCAAGCGTCAGTTGTGAACCTCCCTTTAATTGCCCACTTGAAATGATTAGCGTCGCATCGGAATCCCGGACGTTCCACTCAGTTCGCTGAACCGGGTCTGAACTTGGCGTTTCCTGGAGATTGTAGCATTCAGGAATAACTCCATCTTCAGCCTTTCGCCTGGCAGGAATCCAGCCTCCATGATGAATGCCTAATTCTATTGCCACATCCAGAGCGGCCCGGTCCACGCCAGTTTGCCCACCCGAAATAATTTTTTCAATAGGCATAGACTAACCTGACTATCAGGTATTTCCACCAATAACGAAAACACCGTCGTTCCGGCATGGACCGCCGGAACCTAGGCTCCATGGACGGCAGAGATTCGGGGGCATCCCCGCAATCTGGATTCCGGCGATTCGGTATGACGGAATGACCGCAACATCATGCAGTTTAATGCGTTTTCAATCCAACGATCCCTCAAAATTCACCACCTCCCGCAACACCACAGTGGCATAATTACCGGACGTAAGCGTAAAGCATAGGCGCAATGCACTGTTTTCGCAAAACTCCCACCTTAAATCAGGGATCGGCAAACGCAAAGGCCGACGGGAGGTCTCCATGCCAATCCGTTCCAATCCTTCAGTAAACACAGGCAATTCCAATGCAATCGCTTGCTCGATGGCTAGGGCTTCGCCAGTGGTGGCTGGTTCACCCTTGCCCCAAAGCGGCCCACTGGGATGAATGTCCAACGCAGCGACACGGGTCAAGGTTTCCGGGGTCAATTCGGCGCGAAAAATGCTGTTCGAGTCGGCGAACATGAACACATCGCCTTCAACCGCTTGATTCCAAGTCCCCGCATCGACTCGCCGTGCCAATACACGGTTGAAGATTTCCGAGCGGGCAGCGGAGAGATAAATGCCTTCCAGGTTCCTGTCTCGCAAACGCAATTCGCCTTTAAACAAGGCTTCGGCTTGGATCAAGTTGTTGCCCTCCCGACCGAAACGTTGTGGGCCGAAATAATTGGGCACTCCAGCCGCTTTCACTTGTGCCAATTTTTCCTCGACCAAATTCTTATCGCCTTCCAATTCCCGAACAGTAATCTCGAAGCGATTGCCTTTCAACGCGCCTTTTTTCAGCTTGCGATTATGGCGGATGGATTCCAGCACAGACACTGATTCAGATTCCAAGCCGCTCCAGTCCACCTCGCGCTTGCCAGGAATATGGACGCTGAACCATTGTGTGGTCAGGCCAAAGCGGTCTTTCATGCCGGCATAGCTCACCGCCATTTTCGGCAAGTCGGCATATTTGGCGATTTGCCGGGCGAGATAGTCAGTATTCTCGCCACGCTTTTGAACTTTAAGGAAGACATGCTCGCCTTCGCCGGTCAGTTCGAAACCTAAGATTTCCTCGACGATGAAGTCTTCGGGCTTTAGTTTGATTTTGCCGGTGGCTGGCGGTCCGTCAAAGGCGTAGGGAAGTGAAGATGGCATGTTTTCCTGTCAGATTTAATGGGTTAGTTAATTGCGGGGCGGTGTGGGAGCAGTTCGCAAGCGCGACTTTCAGTATCTTTCGCGGTTAAATACCGCTCCCACGGAAATAATTCCTTGTGTTTAGCTCGACTTTGGCCTTTTTAAGCCACCGCCGCGAGTTGATCCAGCAAGGCATCCCAGTCACGGCAAGATAATTCCAACCGGTCGCTGCCGGTTTTGGAGTTGACGAAATACTTGCCAGCCCAGATGGCGCGGCGGAC
>CAIODU010000293.1 GCA_903857165.1 uncultured Methylococcaceae bacterium
CTTGATGACTGAAATATTCCCGTTCGCCATGGCAGCCCCCTTAGCGGGTGTCGGACTTCTTGACCACCTGCAATTTCAGCAGATCCAATGCCACCAGCAAACCTGCGGCCATTGAAGATCGGGTGGTGATCCCCGACAGGTCGATCCCCAGATGCACCAGGGTTTGGGCAATGGCAGGCCGGACACCGGTTAGCACCACTTGCGCCCCGAGCAGGCGCACGGCGGTGATGGTCTCGATCAGATGCTGCGCGGTTTGGGTGTCAATGGTCGGCACACCCATGATATCCACCAACGCGACGGGTGAATTGGTTTCGACAATCCGGTCAAGCAGGCGCTCCATGAATTGCTGGGTGCGCTGGCTGTCGAGGCAGCCGATTAGCGGAACCGCCACCACACCCTCCCAGACCTGCATGACCGGGGTGGATAGCTCCAGAATTTCACGGCTCTGCTGTCTGATGCGCTCCTCGGCCAGCTTGCGCTCGGTGATGTCGCGGGCAGCGGCGAAAACGCCGACAACCTCCCCCTCTTCATCCCGGTAGACCGAGGCGTTGTAAAGCACGGAAGTCACCCGCCCGTCGCGCTGCCGCAGTTCCAACGGATAATCGCGCACCAAGCCCTCGCGGAACACCTGCTGGTAACCTTCGCGGGCTTTTTCCGGAAAGGTGAAGTAGCCGCAAAAATCCGTGCCGATGAGTTCTTGGCGCGAGCGTCCGGTGATGGATTCGGTGGCGGCGTTCACATCGGTGATCTTACCGTTTGGGGCGATGGTCACCAATGGGTCCAAGCTTGCCTCGATCAGGCTGCGGGTATAAGCGGTCGCCCGTTGCAGGGCATCCTCGGCCTGTTTGCGCCCGGTGATGTCGCGGGCGGCGGCGAAGACGCCGACGACGGCCCCCTTTTCATCCCGGTAGACCGAGGCGTTGTAAAGCACTGAGGCCACCCGGCCGTCGCGATGCCGCAGTTCCAATGGATAATCGCGCACCTGGCCTTCACGGAACACCTCTTGGTAGCCATCGCGGGCTTTTTCCGGGTCGGTGAAATAATTGGAAAAGTCCGTGCCTATAAGTTCCGTGCGCGAACACCCTGTGATGGATTCGGTGGCGGCGTTCACATCGGTGATCTTGCCGTCCGGGGCGATGGTCACCAACGGGTCCAAGCTCGCCTCAATGAGGCTGCGGGTGTAGTCTGCCGTTTGAGTCGTCATGTTTAGCCTCGTTATTTCTTGTTACCAAATGGTTTCCAGTTCTGTCAAGGTGCGCAGTTTGCGCTGGTTCCCAAGTTCCAGCTTGGGAATCCTCATTTTGCAAGTTTCAATAAGATCGCTTTTCGCGCGTGGGCGTTTGACGATGACTGGCATTTAAGCCTCTTCGCTGCTGGTGGCGCGGGCGGCTCGTCTCTGCCGGCCTTCCTGTTTGATCTCCTCTGCATCCCATGGCGTAGGCTCGCCGCTTTCCAGCCCTTCGCGGATGTCCTGCCGCAACTGTTCAAGCTTGGCGGCGCGTAACTGGTCTTGCGCCTCCATCATCCGCAACGCTTCGCGCACAACCTCGCTTGCCGACGTGTAAAGGCCGGAAGCGACTTTCTGCCTTACCATGTCCTCAAGTTGAGGGCTTAAATTGACGTTCATCGTCATGGCAACCTCTGGGTTAGGAAAGGTTTGAAACTAACACCTATGTCCAAAATTTGCAATAATTGACGATGCCAAGCCCGATAAAGACGGTGGCATTCTATGCCGGGCGGGATTTGTAATCCCGACCAACGTTCGTTGGAAGCCCGTCATTCCGGCATGGACCGCCGGAATGACGGTGTTTTTTGCCCGGCGTTCGTCACCCGCAATACCCCCTTCGCAACGCCTCGGTCGCCTCGTCGGGCAACAGCGGCTTGGCGAACAAGTAACCCTGTCCCATCTGGCAACCGCCACTAATCAACAATTGGCGCTGTTCCTCGGTTTCCACGCCTTCGGCGAGGGTGGGTATGCGCAGGATATTGGCCAGTTGGATGATGGCGTTGACGATGGCGTGATCTTCATGCTCGCGCATCATGCGGCTGACAAAGCTTTGGTCGATTTTCAGTTGGGACGCGGCAAACCGGCGCAGGTAGGCGAAGCTCGAATAGCCCGTGCCAAAGTCGTCGATGACCAGATGCACCCCCAGTTTCGCCAAATGTCCCAGCATGGAGCGGGTCTGTTCGTTGTCGTCGATCAGGCCGGACTCGGTGATCTCCACCATCAACCAACCCGCCGCCAGCCCAATTTTTCGCAGCGCAGTATCGACCATGTTGGCGACATGCCCGCGCCGCAGTTCGGTCGCGGAAACATTGACCGCGACGGGGACGCACAGATTCAGTCCGACCCATTGCCGGGCTTGGCGGCAGACTTCCCGTATCACCCATTCGCCAAGCTGGACGATCAGCCCGGTTTCCTCGGCCAATGAGATAAAATCATTCGGCCCCACTTCGCCAATGCCGGGGCGCTGCCAGCGCACCAGTGCCTCCATGCCGACGATTTGGCCCGTCACCAGATCGACCTGGGGCTGGTAGCGCAAGAAAAACTCTTGTCGCGGCAAAGCCTGGCGCAAGGCACACTCCAGTTTGAGTTTGTACTCCATCTGCTCGTTCATGCTTGCGGAGAAATAGGCAAATTGATCGCGGCCCTGCTGTTTGGCCCGGTACATTGCGGCTTCGGCTTTTCTCACCAGCGTGTCGATATCCAAGCCGTCATCTGGATAAAGCGCGATGCCGATGCTGGCAGAGCGCCGCAACTCATTCCCGTCGATCACCACCGGTGCCCTGATGCTGGCAATGATTTTTTCGGTTATGCCATGGAGGCCGGTTTTCGCATTGAATTGGGTGATCAGGGCAATGAATTCGTCGCCGCCCAGCCGGCACAGCGAATCCGAATTGCGGAGGGTTCGCTTGATGCGCTTGGCTGTGGTTTGCAGATAATAATCGCCAGCCGGATGACCCAGCGAGTCGTTGATGCTTTTGAAGTTGTCGAGATCAATGAATAACACGCCAATCGGCTGGTTTTGCGATTTGGCCATGTTGGCGGCCATTTCAAACCGGTCCCGCAACAGGATGCGGTTCGGCAGCCCGGTCAACACGTCGTGATGCGCGAGATAGTCAATCCGGGCCTGGGCTTTCTTGATCTGCGAGACATCGAAGAATATACCCACATAATTGATGGTGGCAGCCTGTTCGTCATGGATAGGCGAAATGCTCAACCAGACCGGTAATAACTTGCCGCTTTTGGGCTTTACCCAGACCTCGCCAGACCACGCCCCGGAGGCAGACAGTGATGCGATGATGTCCGCCAAAAAATCTTCGGCATGACGGGTTGACACTAGATTTTTCGGCGATTGGCCCAAAATCTCGATGGGTTCGTAGCCAGTGATGGCGGTAAATGCCGGATTTACGGACAGTATTCCACCCCGCTTATCGGCGATGGCGATGGCATTGCTAGCGGCGGTGATCGCCTTGCTGGCCAAGTGTAGCTTGGCAGCCGTTTCCAGATGCTCCGCGACCTTGGCTTGAAGTGCGGTTGACATGGATGCAAGGTCGTTGCCGCGTTCGATCACCCGCTCGGTCAGGTGCAAACACATTGCGTCCAAAGCGTTGCGGGTGCGGGTCAACAGCAGGTGGGCATGCACCCGTGCGAACACTTCCTCGGCTTGGAAAGGCTTGGATACAAAATCCACTGCACCTAACTTAAGGCCGAGTACCTTGCTCTCGGTGTCTTGCAGTGCGGAAATAAACAGCACGGGAATGTTACGGGTTTTGGGGTCGGCCTTCAAGCGCCGGCAGACTTCAAAACCGTCCATGCCGGGCATGCGGACATCCAGCAAAATCAATTCAGGAAGGCGGTTGGCGACGGAACGCAAAGCCAACTCGCCGCTATTGGCAGGCCGGACAGGGTGACCCTGTTTGGTCAACAGATCGACAAGCAATTGCAGGCTGGCGGGGTCGTCATCGACCACCAAGATGCCGCCTTCGGGTGGTTTCCCCGCCAGTTGATTTTGGGCCTGTCCATTCACGATTTATTGTCCCGTTGCATCAAATTTTTATTATTATAACTGATATTACGCATGGACCTAGGGCTGGATCGTCAAATTATGATGCCCAGCTAGCCAATCACTTTCCCCAAAGACTCCACTACCGACTTGGCGGCGGAAAGATTCAGCCCCGACGCATCGCGAAGGCACTTGATTGCCTCAATCTTCTTGCCTTGCAAGGACGGTGATTAGGGTGATTTCCGTGTTCAGGCTTAATCTGCCGCAATTTTACCGTGTCAATTGCAATCGTGACAGTGCCTAAGCGAACGAGATGGCTGCTTGACTGGATTTTGCGCCGGCCCCTCGTGGCCTACCCCCGCTTCCCAATACTGTTGAATTAAGCCGTTCGCTCAGGGCGAACGGAAAAATCATTCATTCAACGGCATTGCCCCCGCTCCCCGCCGCAAACTCCCCGGACGATATCCAAATTTCTTGTCGAAAGCATTGCTGAAATGACTGGCATCGGCATAACCCAACTGGGCGGCGAGGACTTTCAAGGCCAAGTTGCCGCATTGCAAGGCGGCATGGGCGGCGTTAAGACGATAATCGCTGATGTAAGCGAAAATGGACTGCCCGTATTCACGCTTGAATTCCTCACTCATCACCCGCTCCGATAGCCCATAGCGTTTCGCCAACTCATCCAAACCCGGCACTGTGCCATGCAACTGGTCCAGTTCTTCCCGCAACTCGTGGATCAATTTAAGTTTGCGCGATTCCGGCTTGGACTCACCGACAAAATGCCCGGCTAAAGCAATGATGAAATCCAGCACCTTGGCCTGGGCGTGAAGTTTGCGCAAGTTGCCGGTCAGGTGATCGGCAAAGCAGGCTTGCAGGCTTGCCCTAATCGACGCTGGCACGGGCTGGACAATGGCTGACGGCACTTTCCTGATCCCCAAACCCGTCAACAAGTCGATGGCGGTCTGCTCCCCAATCAACCGGTGCAATGAAGATTGCCCCATGCCCAAGGTAATCGCTTCTATCGAGGTGGACACATCCGCCCAGTGTTGGTGGTCGATGCGATCCATGTGTTGAAACGTACAGCCTTCCGGGTAGTTCTCCAACCGGACATCCACGCGGCGGTCATGCAACATGCCCTGCCCACTCCGCAGCGTCTGCACGAAAAACAAGGGTTCCAGCAGTTCGACTTTCACATCCGACATCGGCTGCAAGCCCTCCATCCCCGGCTCGAAATGGTGGACGACCCGGCAAATATGCATCCCCAAGGGCAAGTCCATCATCTCAATCCAGCCGTAACCGATGCCTTCGGGCATTGGCACGGGCGTTCGGGTCAATTCCTCCTGATTTGCACCCACGCGCAAGGGTTCGGATTCCGGTTCGGTGAGCCAGCGGAGGTTTAAATGGGTGGCGACGGCTTCCATTGGCGGTTCTCGGCAAGGTTGGAGACACAGAATTATAGACGAACGTGATTTTTTACATAATAAATTCCATTATTTACATAAAGGGCTCCCGCCACCATCAAACCCAACGGTTTAAAATACGAGAGTTTGAAATCGAGAGAAAAAACGTAAAAATAAATCTCGGAGAATTAAAATGCACACAGTTACAAAATATCTCACAGCACTGCTGGCGGCGACGGCACTACTCGCCGGATCAGCCCTTGCCGTTTCTGTTCCAATCTTGACCACCCCGGCGACCGAGAACGTCGGCGCAGGCATGGCAACCTTGATCCTGCAATCTAATGCCGCCGGGTCAGGCTATTTCACGCTGTTGGCCGGCACCGACGCTTTGTGTGGAAGCGGCACCCAAGTCAAAGCGGGACTGGACAGCAGTGGCGCGAAAGCACTTTATCGCGGTTCGATGACCCTGACCGCCAACACGCAAAGCAAGTATGCAGTCCGCAACTTGACGCAAAGCACCGCTTACACAGTCTGCTTCACCGCCGACAGCCCCAGTGGTTCCAATCTGAATGAAAACCCACTTTCAGTCAATCTCTCCACGACGGCAATGACTGTCATCGCCAACCCCGGCTGGGCCGCGGTGGGGACTGCCGGGTTCACTTCAAGTGCGATTTATTCTGCCGCATTATCCTTCGCGCCGGATGGCTCGCCTTATTTTGGATATGTAAACCCTGGCGGTGTTCCATTTGTCAGCAAGTACGCCCAACCTATTTGGTCAATCTCGCCGGGGGCCGGGGGCCAGTATACCACTGGTTCCTTGGTCATGGCTATTGCCCCAGACGGGATGCCTTATGTAGCTTATAGAGGAGGGGCATCCTCCTTCGCTCCCAATGGCACGGTGAAGAAATACAACGGCACGTCATGGGCTCAAGTTGCCACCGATTTCTCCACCTCTGCCAGCAGCATCTCCTTGGCTTTTGCCCCGGACGGTTCACCCTATGTCGCCTACAAGGACGGCTTGGCAAGCAGCAAGGCGACGGTGAAACGATTCAACGGCACGTCTTGGGGCACGGTGGGTAGTGCAGGCTTTTCCAACGGACAGGTTGATTATATTTCGCTGGCGTTCGCGCCGGACGGAACCCCCTATCTGGCCTATCAAGATGCCAGCACCACGCCGACTAAAAAGGCCACGGTCAGCCAGTTTGACGGCACTAATTGGGTGGTCGTAGGCAGTGCCGGTTTCTCGGCGGGTCAAGCCAATGGAGTAACGCTTGCCATTGCCCAAGATGGCACACTCTATGTGGCTTATGCCGATTCAACAACCTCCCCAATCGGTATGGCAACGGTCATGAAATATGACACGTCCACCTGGGTCAATGTCGGCATCGCCGGGTTTTCTGCGGGTGCGGTGCAACATAGCTCGCTGGCCATAGCCCCGGACGGCAAACCGTATCTGGCCTATGTGGACGGTGGGAACAGCAACAAAGCGACGGTGATGATGTATGACGGCTCGGCATGGGCCAATGCCGGCAATGCCGGCTTTACCCTTGGTTCCACTGCATACACAGCTTTGGCCTTTTCCTTGGATGGTGTCCCCTATGTGGGTTTTTCTGATAGCGTTTCAACTGGGCAAGGGATGGTGATGAAGCTGTCACCCCAGCAAACCCATGCCAATGTCACCGTGACCACCAATGTTGCCGGCTTGGGAATCAACGTGGATGGGTTGGATTACACCACCCCGCACACCTTCGCTTGGGCGACTGGGAGTGACCATAGCATCAGCGCCCACTCGCCCCAATTGCTTTTCGGGGAAAGCGGGACACAATACCGATTCAACGACTGGTCCGATGGCGGCGGACAGACTCACAGCATTGCCACGCCGAACACTAACACCACTTACACAGCCAATTTCACCAGACAGTATCAACTCACTGGGGCAGTGGATTCAACGTCGCATGGTTATTGGCAATTTTGTATTCTTGATTGCTATACGATGAGTCAGAATGGCCAGCTATGGCTGGATGAGGGTGATAGACGAGTGATATCCGCAAAAGCTTACGATGGGTTTAAATTTTCCAATTGGACTGGTTCCGTGGACTATCCGAATAGCTCCCCTACCCTTCTTGTCACCATGACAGGCCCTAAAAGCGTCACCGCCAACTTCACGGGTATACCTAAACTAGCGGCCAAAGTCATCGGCAAAAGCGGACCCGATAACAATCGTGTTTGGACTATCGCCTTAACCAATACCGGGACTGGAGGCCCAGCCATCAATGCCAATATCACTGGCATGTATTATGCCGTTACTAGCGGAAAGGATTGCCAGATTTATGGATATTATAGCTTCCCCATTGTGGTAGGCGAAATACCGCAGGGCGCGCAAGGGAGCGGAGTGGTCAATTGGATTAATTACGCCGAGTGCCCCAGCAGCAACAGGTACACAATGGTCTTCTCTTACGATTACCAGGATGCCAGTGGCCATAGCTATTTCGGCACTACTGCCTTTTACAGCATTCAGCGTTGAGCGGGGCGGACAATCGGCATTGTGCATTCACGGTGGAGAGACTGGCGCGGCCTGTAAAACCAAGCCAGCCTACCCATTGTGGCGCAGCGGGACGATTGCCATGCGCAAACCTGGCCACCACGCGATTCAACTTTAACAGGACATGAACCTATGAACAAACCGGTTTTTTCCATCATCTTTGCGCTGCTGCTCATTGGCGGGGCGACCACGGCCCATGCCTCGCTCGTGTCCCTGACACCCACGCACGGGGCGGTTTTCGGGAAAGCAGGGACACGGGTCGGCTGGGGCTTCTCCCTCCTCAACGACTCGGCATACACCCTCTCCGTGAATAGGGTCTATGCCGATGGCAGCCTTTACGGTGCCAATGGCATCAATGCCATCGGCACTTTCCGTGACGACATAGCGGACTGGACTAGCCTACAAGGCATCACCGTGAACGCGGGCGGAACCTACACCGGAAGCTTCCCCGGCACCGCGCTGGCGAGTTTATTGATTGATGCCGGCGCATCGGTGGGGACAACAGTGACCGGGATGATTTTTCTCGATTACGAACTGTACGACTACACCAACCCGGCAGACCCACAGTTTGTCAGTGCCGACACATTGACGGCTCAGTTCAACGGCCAGGATGCCATCGCCTCGGTGACCGTGACCAATGCCAGCGACGTGCCAGAACCCGGCAGCTTCGCGCTGTTCGGCATGGGGCTGGGTTTGCTGGGATTGATACGAAAGCGGTAAAACCGATAACAACAACAATGAGAACAATTAAGATGAAAAGTAATAATAAAACATTCACGCTCAACCCTGTCATTCGCTCCCTAACCGCCGCCTGTGCCATTGGCGGAATGGGGCTTGCCATGCCGGCCCATGCCACGATTGTCGATGTGTCGGCGTCCGGGTTAGGCCAGAACCTCAACGTGGGGGGTGTCAGGTATGAGGTCATCAAAAACGAAGTGGTCAACAGTCCGCTGAACCAACTGCCCGGTGCCGGCCCCAACGCATTGGGAGCGCCGCGTGGCTATGGCATCGACAATGTTTTTTACGGCAGCAACCAGAATGACATTTTCAGCGCTGTCGGTGGCATCCGGGTCAAGTCGGGAAGCTCCACTTTGGATTCCTTCAATCAGCAGACCAATACAGTCAATATCACTAGCACGGCGGCGGGTACTTCTGTCAACACCGTCTCCCCGCAGAATATCAACGGCATCAACACCAGCGTAGACTACTTCATGTCTGCCACCAGCCCCACTTTGCGCGTGTTCGGCAGCTTCACCAACACCACTGGCAATGAAATCATCGTGGATGTGGCCTATGGCAGCAATTTGGGTTCCAACGCGAACACCGTCCTCCAAGCCGCCAGCAGCGGCGATGCGGCATTCCAAGCCAATGACCGCTGGCTTGTCTCTGGCGATAGCACCGGCACACTTCCCTCTCTCACCTTCGTGCGGTTTGGGCCCAATGGGCAAATGGCCTATGCAACACCCGGGATACCCGGTGTGACTTCCGGCCCTCCGTACTTCACAAATTCGCAGTTAGATTACTATGCGGACATGTGGAGCCTGACCCTCGCCCCCGGCGCGACCAAGAACCTGATGTGGTTCGTACAGTTCAACGATACGCTTAACAATGCCTTGACGGGCGCTTCCGCGTTTGCCAACCGGGATTCGTTGAGCGCGGCGGGGCTGCTGGCCGGTTTGACCTTGGATCAACAGTTTAAAACCGCCAATTGGGCGCTGCCGGAACCCGGTTCGTTGGCTTTGTTCGGCATTGGCGCGCTTGCGGCATTTGTGGAAAGGCGTAAGCGTCGCGTTTAATCGGGAGTGCCAAGGTTCGGAGCGCCAAATCCGTGGGTTCCACCAACGGCGAATGGAGTGTCTTGGTGGATGGTCGAGTCAGTATTGACCAACGACAACAGTTTGACCAATGAATCCGATGCCACCCTGAATAACTATTCAAAGGGCGAATCGAATAACACAGGATCACCAATTAATCACTGATGTTACGCACAAGTCGGCAAAGGGTTGCCGACCTACGGCGGTTATGGCCATTCCAGCCCCCTAGACCGTAGGGCGGCAACCCTTTGCCGCCAACTACGGCGGTTATGGCCATTCCAGCCCCCTAGACCGTAGGGC
>CAIODU010000294.1 GCA_903857165.1 uncultured Methylococcaceae bacterium
AAATATTTCAAATCGAAATCACGGGTGGCCTTGGCCGCCCACAGGCGCAAATTGTTCACCGTCTGCCCGCCATGGCCGGGGATGGGGGTGTCAAAGGCCATGGCCATGACATCTTCGGTGTCCAGCCATTCATGCCGCAAGCGGCCTTGCCCGTCGTGATGCGCAGCCACATGGCCGCGGAACTGGACCCGGTAGATCACTTCGGCGCGGGCGTATTCCCACGGGTTCCCGTAACGGAGCCAACTGTCGGGGCGTTCGATCTGGTAGCCGTTTTCGATGGACTGGGCGAACATGCCGTATTCGTAACGTATGCCATAGCCAAAACCCGGTAGATGCAGGGTTGCCAGCGAATCGAGAAAACACGCCGCTAGACGGCCTAGTCCGCCGTTGCCCAGTCCGGCCTCTTCCTCCATGACGCGGATGCTGTCCAAGTCCATGCCCATCTCTTCGATGGCTTGGAGGAATTCGCCGTAGAAACCCATGTTGAGCAGGCTGTTGCGCAAAGTCCGTCCGATTAGGAATTCCATGGACAGGTAATAAACCCGTTTCACATTCCCCAGATAATAGCCACGCATGGTCTCCATCCAGCGCAGCGTCATTCGTTCGCGCACCACTTGGGCGAGGGCTAGGAACCAGTCGCGGTTGGAGGTTTCCAAAGGGTCTTTGCCAATGGAATAAATCAACCGGTTGACCAGCGCTCGCTTGAGTGCTTCAACATCCGTGGGATCGACCTCATTCAAAAGGTCGCGTTGGGAAGGCATAGGGTAAACTCCTCACTTAAAGGTGGCCAACAGCGGAAAATCCGCCTCTTTTTTTTAGCTAAACACTAATGTTACGCATAGACCTATGGCTGGAGCGTCAAAGCTTGCTTTGACATCAAGGCGAAGCCTTGACGGATACGTTGCCAAAGCAAGCTTTGGCGCTCCCTGCGTAACATCAGTTAAACATTAAACTATACGCCGCAATGCCCTCGGGCAAGACTTTTGCCGGAAAGCGCTGAAGGGCTGCGCGTCATTTTACCTTAATGACTGATGTTACGCGGCATCGGTTTCGGGCTGTTGTAGGGCGGCCTTCAGGCTGCCAACTGAGGCCAGTGCCACCGCGCAAGCCAAAGCGGCCTGAAGGCCGCCCTACAGACGATTGCTGCGTAACATCAGTTAATGACCTGCGTTGCATCCGATCAACCCGGCAAGTAGGGTACAATTGACGGGCAGTGGATGGATGCACTCCCTGTTTTCATCAAACGGTAACTTATCCAGTCGATAATGGTAAGCGGTTGGATGAACCCACGCTTCAACCTGCGTGGCGGAAATTATACGATACAACATAAAGGCATGGAATCATGATACTCCCTTCACCCCACCAACATATTTCCCGGCAATTTGACCAGGAACTGGTCGATATCCGCAACAACACGCTGCGACTCGGCGGTTTGGCGGAGGAACAGTCCGTCTTGGCGATGAAGGCGTTATTGGGCAGCGATGTGGCTTTGGCCGGGCAAGTCATTGGCGATGACCGCAAGCTTAACCTTTTGGAAGTTTCGGTGAATGACCAATGCATGCAAATCCTGGCGCGCCGCCAACCGACTGCCTGTGATTTACGGCTGGTGATGGCGGTCATCAAAGTCATCAAAGATTTGGAACGCATCGGAGACGATGCCAAACGCATTGCCAAAATCACGATGGTGCTCGCTGAAAAACCCCCGCAGAGGACAAATCTCGACCAGCTTGCGAAATTCGGCGAGGATGTCGTCAGGCTTCTCCACGACACCTTGGATGCCTTCGCCCGCATTGATGTCGAAGCCGCCATGGAGATCAAACAGCGGGATCGTCTGCTGGATATGCAATACGGCGACTTTGTGCAGGAACAAATGAATGACATGTCCAACGAGCCGCGCTCGATTCCCGTCGCTTTGAACCTAATGTGGGTCGCCCGGAAACTGGAACGAATTGGCGACCGCTCCTGCAATATCTGCGAACATACCCTCAATTACGCGGTGGGGAAGGAAATTCGCACCAGCGGTCTTGGTAAGATGGCTTAGGATTTGGTTAAAAAGAACATCCCGAAAGAAGCCAAATACAGGCCGGAATAAGCCCGCTTTGGCGGGCGTTTCCGGCAAAGCCAGCCTCCGCGACTTGTCGGAGGTATGCCGGAAACGCCCGTGGACGGGCTTATTCCGGCCTACGGCTATTTCGTTTCGCTTCGCTACATCCGGGCTACTTGCTTCAAAAAGAAGGTCTCACGCAACGACGCAACGCTAAAGAAATCAATGCGTATGTGCCAACAGCCAGTATGACGGCTCCGTACTTTCATAGAACTTCCTGACGACAGCAATTCTCATTATGGCTCCATTGCCGTCATTCCGGCATGGATGCCGGAATGACGGGTTGTCTATCAGCCAAAACGGCTACCAGTTTAAGGCGGGGCAGGTTAAGCCGTTCGTGGTGAGCTTGTCGAACCATGAACGGCTTACCCGCTCACCCTTCGACAGGCTCAGGGCGAACGGGTAAGCCTTGATCGTGTCCCGCCTTAAGTTGATAGCCAGTCGTAGCGTTTTTTTATCATGCCCGGAAAGGATGCAGGGATACGGCAACCCGTTTCCATCCCCCTTCATCTGGAGACCCTATTTCAACATCAGTGTCCCGGCTTAAGTGGGTAGCCCGGCCACCAGACCGCCATCCTCGCCACCGACTACCGCACCGACGCCGCCCCGCTGGCGGCGGCCCTGTTCTCGCCCGGTGGTCTCAGGAGAAATTCTTCAAGTACGCCCGCCAGCACTACGGCCTAGACCGTCTGGCGGACTATTCCATAGAGGACATTCCTGATACCCTGAAGGTCGTCAACCCCGCCCACCGCTGCCTCGACGGGCAGGTGCGCTCGGCCACCGGCAAGCTCAACCGCCTGCTCGCCCGGTTCGGCACGCAGAGCAAGCACCTCGTCGACACCCTCAAAATGATCGCCTGCCGGGCCGAGACCGCGATGGCGAACAGCCTGCTGCAGGCGCTGTACCAGATCGAGGCCGACCTCCTGCCCGACCACGAGGCAGGCACCCTCACGATCCGCCTGCATCACTCGGCGAACGCGAGCACCGACGCGGCAATCCAGAAACTATGCGACGAGTTGAACGAGACGGAAACCCTGTTCCCCAGGACCAATCTGCGGCTGATTCTCAAAGTGGGATATTTGTAAAATCCAAGGGAGCAGTATCTCTGACTTTAGGGTTGATCGGATTCCCCCCGGCAATTTACCAAGTGATTGAAATGCAATCCGGGAAACCGGCTGTTAAAATGGGCGAACCGTGAGCTTAACAGAATGGAGATCCGTATGCGGGAAAACCGCCCGCACGGTTCGGAGGGCGGGGAGTCGTACCCTATCGGCAATGGAGCCGTTATGAGAATTGCTGAAACGTGAGCGACGGGGTGGCCAACCCCGTCGCGCCCATTTTTCATACCTCAGCCCGATGCAGACACGCCCGGCGTACATACCTGGCATGTCGACCGGGCAAAAACCGCAGTTCACCGGCAGATTCCGGCCATTCGCCGTCAAGCTAATTTCAAGCGGGCGGGATTGATGGAAGATGGATTCTGTCCGCAGGCTCCGGCGCATGCTTGCAAACCACGTCGCGCCCACCATCGGGCGCAACGCACAGGATACACGCCCGCCCACGGCTCGTATCACTAAATCAGATCACCTTGCAAAACCCTTATTTTAGACAGGACTATAGTGTATGAACGCATCGAAAACCCAAAAATGGTGGCATTTGTCCCTGGCCAAGCAGATTTTCCTAGGGCTTGCCGTGGGGATTCTGTTAGGTTGGCTACTCCCCGAGTGGGCGGTGAAGACGGAATTTCTCAGGACGATTTTCTTGAACATGGTGAAGTCCATCATCGCGCCGTTGATTTTCGCCAGCATTGTGTCAGGCATTGCCGGCGGCGGCGACCACTCGACAGTCGGACGCATGGGGGTGAAGGCGTTGATTTATTTCGAGGTCGTCACCGCGCTGGCACTGGTGATCGGGCTGGCCGTGGTCAACTTGGTCGGACCCGGTTACGGCGTTGCGTTGAAGGGCGATGCCATGGACATAGGCTCGGTGGGCGAGCATCATCCGATGTCCCTGCAAGAAACC
>CAIODU010000295.1 GCA_903857165.1 uncultured Methylococcaceae bacterium
AGCGTCAAAGCTTGCTTTGACAGGCAAAGCAAGCTTTGCCTTTCCAATCTCAAGTCAAAGCAAGCTTTGACGCTCCGTAGTGTTAGGCGGTAAGTCATCGTCTCATGCAGCTTTCACATCCGTGCGTAACATCAGTTAATAGGAGGATACGTCTATGTTGACCTTTGCCCATACAACGCTTGCATCCATTGTCCACCCTGCTTGGCAGTGGTTTCAGTCCGCCGATTTGCGCAGTGCAGCCATCCTGTGTGTTTTCGCCCTGCTGTTTGCACTTGAGGCGCTTGGCGGCTATCGAAGCAATCCGCCCAAGGAGACCCGGAAATCCTATCTGACCAACCTCGGCACATTACTGATGAACGACACGCTAATGTCGCTGATGTCGGTTTCCGCGCTTTTTCTGGTGGCCGAAAATTTTGGTCACCGGGGTTTGCTGCATGGGGTTTCCCATCCGGTGCTGAAGGAAGTGCTCACATTTCTGTCGTTCGACCTGGCCCTTTATCTTTGGCATCGGCTAAACCACACCTACGATTGCCTGTGGATGTTTCACAAAGTGCATCACAGCGACACCACAATGAACGTCAGCACGGCTTTCCGCCTGCATTTTGTGGAGGTGGTCCTAACCGCAATGGTCAAGTCAATTTTCATCATGGCAATGGGGGTCCAGTCGGCAGTGGTGCTGGCCAACGAAGCGGTCATCACCTTGATGGTCATGTTCCACCATGCCAACATCCGATTCACGGGTGAAAACTGGCTGGGCAAACTGGTCATCGTCCCTTATTTGCACCGGACCCACCACTCGACCTTGAGGCAGGATCATGACAATAACTATGGTGCCGTGTTTTCCTTTTGGGACCGGTTGTTTGGCAGCTTTGCCGAAAAGGAACCTGCAAAAATCGGGGTGGAAGCCATTCCGGGTCTCGGTGTGCTGGAACTGGTCAGGTACGGGTTGAGCGCAAGTTGGCTGCCAAAGCCAGTGGCTGTGAATCCGCAATTAAGTCCACCATTGGAGGAACATATGATTGCCGAAGCAGCCTATTACCGGGCCATGGCACGCGGCTTCGCACCGGGCTACGACTACAGCGACTGGTTGGAGGCAGAAAAGGAAATAAGTTCACGCTTAAAGAAGCCCCAGAAAGTGGAACCGGGCCATTCATTTAAACTCTGCTGCCGATAACGCCTGCCTCAAGGCATCCAGCGCCACGTTCGACGACCATTCAGGGGCAAGGGCTGCGTGCCCGCCAAACCCACGCCGCCATTGCCCGCTATGACGGTCATTCCATAATCCGACACCCAACTGAATTTGCCCGTCCTTTCGATCAAGCACACAGGCCAAGCCCCAATCCGCCGGTGCCTGGCCGGCAGCCAGCCGGGCCAGTTCCACCAAGTCAGCCGACTCGGCCAGGCCAATGATTTTCCCACCCGCAAACGCGGCCCTGCCATGCCCCGCCAGGGAGAGCTTGCCCGCCAAGCGCCCACCCGTGCCACTTTCGATCACGGCCAAGTTTTCCCCGCGACGATTTAACCCGTCCAGCACCACGCCTTCCAACGTGTCGGCGTCGGCTCCGAATATCAGGTTCCCCAAACGTTCGCGGACGGTGGCCTCGACGGGCGCAATCAGGCCGTCTGCTTCCTTCTCGTTGACGGCAGTCGCAGTGATGCGGATGACGACAACCCCCGACTGGGCGTTCAACCCCACCGCCGGATTGTCCAACTTCTCCAAATCGCCCACTTGCGCATCAACTTGGGCTTCCCCCGCGCCCGAGACTTTCAGTGCGCGGCTTTTGATGGTGCCGGTCAGCTTGAAGCGTTGCCGCAAGAATGGCAGCACCGCATGATCCATCAAATATTCCATTTCACGCGGCACCCCCGGCAGACTGATGACCACCCGCCCGTCTTGCCCGACGATAAAACAGGGTGCCGTGCCGACCGGGTTTTCGATGGCGGTGGAACCTTCGGGACGGTAGGCTTGTTTACGGTTGTTGTCGGTCATCGTCCGGCCCCAGCGCCGGAATCGATCCTCGATTTGTGCCAGTGAGGACTCGTCGAACACCAGCGGTTTTCCAACCGCTTGCGCCACGGCTTCACGGGTCAGGTCGTCCACCGTCGGACCCAGCCCCCCGGTGGTGACGACCACGTCCGAGCGGGCCATCCCTTGCCGAATGACCGCCACCATCCGTTCCAAGTCATCGCCCACGGTGCAGGTGTAATGCAGCGGCATCCCGATGGATTGCAACTTTTTGGCGATGGTGGCGGAGTTAGTGTCGATGATCTCGCCTAGCAGAATCTCGCTGCCAATGGTGATGATTTCAGTGTGCATGATGCCTCCCGATTTGTCCGTCGACCCCGCCTGAATGACGGCATTTTTGTCGTTGGCTGAAACATATTCCGGCTACTGGCTTAAGGCGGGACAGGTTAGGTGATTCCTAAGAAAGAACATCCCATCAAGAATCTGATCCGTAGGCAAATATAGAGTCCACGAAAGACACGAAAAGCACGAACAAAAGCAAGATTCGTTCGTGCCTTTCGTGTTTTTCGTGGACGATTCTTTTGGTGGGTTCATTATTGGA
>CAIODU010000296.1 GCA_903857165.1 uncultured Methylococcaceae bacterium
GCCAAAGCGGTTGGAAGGCTTGGGGCATTTTTCGCATTTCATGGACTCGGCATAGCGCTTGCCGGACTCCATGGCGCGGCGGGCGCGTTCCGCCGCCGCTGCCATCTTGCGCTGGGCGAGGCGGATGGCGGCGTGCTTGTAGTGGGAGATGGTTTTTGCCAGCGCGGCGGCTGTGCGCTCGATGGCCGCGACGGTCTTGGCGGCGCGGGCGAGCTTGATCGGCTTGGCGATGGTGTCGCCCAGATAGGGGACGAAGCTGACCCCGGACAGGAACGCGCCGACCCAATCGCTTTCGGCAATGCTCATGCCCATTGAGATGGCATCCGAGGCCGGCGTCGGGTCAACGATGCCGGTGAGATCGGCGGCGGTCTTGACCGCCTCCCATTGTTTGCTTTTGCTCAGTGCGGCGAGTTCGCCTTCGGCGCGTTCAAGTTGCGCGGCGGTGTCGCCTTCGATGCGTTGCAGGTATTGGCCCATATCACCCCCTTTAGTCTAGCCAGTCGTAGGTCGGCATCCCCATGCCGACCCACAAGGCCATGGCATTGGCGGCAAAGGGTTGTCGCCCTACTATTCTTTAGACTCCATTATTCGGCATAAACCCGCTTCAACCAATCTTCCAAAGACTCCCCTTTGTCGGGTTCTTCGCGTAAGGCCAATAGAAACTCGGTGAAGGAATTGGCGACAAAGGCGATATTGTCATAATTGGGGGTTTCGCCTTCGCCGATGTTGGCTTGGTAGGAGGATTCCCAGAAGAAGATTTTGCCTAGGTTGTAGTCTTTGATGCCAATTAAGAATAAACTGCTGCCGGGGTCACTTGCAAAACATAAAACATCTTGGGGAAGTGAATCTTTATAATCATTCCAAGTCCGTAGAAAATCTACTGAAGGATTTGCATTTATACGAAATAATCCTTCAAAACTAGTAGCAGGGCCAACTCGCGCTGCCTCTGCCCCTTTGCTCCATAGTAATCTTATCCAGACGCTTTTATCCTCTGGAATATCTGTTGGGTAAGGTAAACCACCATTCCAGTGCAGATAAAAACTTCTTAGCTGAGAAGGTAATTTATATCCAATCAGTGCTTCCAATACGGTCAATTCACCTTCACTGACTGGTGAACCCGGAGCGTCAATATCAAATGGACGATTTTCAAGCAAAAAATGAGGCATATATTTCTCCTAAAATTGAGTGTTTTGTCTTATGTTATCTTTACCTGACACAATGCTTTCACCTCCAATATGAGCTACACCTGACTTGGCTTTATCATGGACTTTTGTGTCAACAAGTTGCATAGCGGTAGGTCGGCATCCCCATGCCGACACAAAAGGTAATGGCGCTGGCGGCAAGGGGTTGCCACCCTACTATTCTTTAGACACCATTAGTCGGCATAAACCCGCTTCACCCAATCTTCCAAAGACCCCCCTTTGTCGGGTTCTTCGCGTAAGGCCAATAGAAACTCGGTGAAGGAATTGGCGACAAAGGCGATGTTGTCGTAACTGGGGGTTTCGCCTTCGCCAATGTTGGCTTGGTAGGAGGATTCCCAGAAAAATATTTTGCCTATGTTATAGTCTTTAATACCAATCAGAAACTGGCTACCGCCGGGGTCAGATCCAAAACACAAAACATCATTAGGGAGTGAATCTTTAAAATCATTCCAAGTGCGCAAAAAATCTACGGCAGGTGTAGAGTTGATTTCATGCAAGCCAGAAAATGCAGTTGCAGGGCCAAGTCGTGCGGCTTCTGCACCTTTTTTCCAATGCAGACGCACCCAGACCGATTTGCTGAGGGGCATCTCGACCGGGCAAGGCAAGCCGCCATTCCAGTGCAAATAATAACTGTGCAATTGTGGAGGCAGTCGAAAGCCTAGCTTTGCCTCAAAGTCAACTATATCGTTTTCAACAAGTACATTGCCTGGTTCAAGCACTTTGAAGTGGCGATTTTCAAGTACAAATTCAGCCATGGTTTTTCCCCTAAAATTGAGTGGGTTGTTTCATGTTATCTTTGCCGGAGACAAGACTTTCTCCGCCAATATGCGCAACATCCGACTTGGCTTTGTCATGGACATCGCTTCGGACGAGTTGCATTGTTGCTCCATCTTCAGTGTGATGCCAAGTATAACCTTTTGGTTTGTAACCACCGTTTCCCGGCCAAGTGCGGTCATTCAACTTATCGCGCATGGCATCTCTAGCTGTTACAAAGTCTGACCTATCCCCCATCATCTCAATCTCCACCTTCCCATCCCCCTTGGGATAGATCGAAGGCGGGTTGCTGGTGGTGAAGTCGGGGTAGCCTTCCTTGTAATCCAAAGACACGGTATCGTCGTCGTTCGTCCAGCGGGAATTGCC
>CAIODU010000297.1 GCA_903857165.1 uncultured Methylococcaceae bacterium
ATGTTACGCATGGACGCGAAAGAGGGATGACGGGAGCGTCAAAGCTTGCTTTGACAAGAGAGCGGGAAATGCGAAGCTTGCTTCGCCTGTCAAAGCAAGCTTTGACGCTCCAATCCTAGGCCGTTGCGTAACATCAGTTATAAATTGGCTTGAAATAAAGAAAATATCCCCCGGCTGCAACGATACCATGACACCCACCCTGTTTACAGATACTGATGTTGAAATCAAGATGGCGGCCAACGAAGCGGAAAGGCAAAAATTCAATCGGGACACTTCCAGATTGCGCAAACGCCTGTTTTCATCTTCGCGCGACAAGGATGTTGTGGAAGATGACCAAACCGTGGGGCATTGGTGTGTCCCCGACCCACGCATCAGTTGCCGGAATGTCGATGTCAAGTACGGGGATAAACAGGCTGTCAAGCAAGTCAATCTGGACATAGGGCATAACGAAGTAATCTCGTTCATTGGCCCTTCCGGCTGCGGCAAGTCAACATTGTTGCGTTGCCTGAATCGCATGAACGACACCATCCCAGGCTGTCGTGTAAACGGTGAGATAAAACTTGACGGCGAGGAAATTTATCAAGCCCAAATAGATGTTGTGCCATTGAGGGCGAAAGTGGGCATGGTGTTTCAAAAGCCGAATCCTTTCCCCAAGAGCATCTTCGAGAATGTCGCCTATGGCCCGCGCATCCACGGTTTGACCGCGACTAAGAAAGAGTTGGCCGAAATCGTCGAATCCTCTTTGCGTCGGGCAGGGCTATGGGAAGAGGTTAAAGATTATCTTGACCATCCCGGCACCAGCCTGTCGGGTGGCCAGCAACAGAGGCTTTGCATAGCCCGCACGATTGCGGTGAACCCCGAAGTGATCTTGATGGATGAACCCTGTTCCGCCTTGGACCCCATTGCCACTGCCAAAATCGAACAACTTATCGACGAACTACGCGAACAATACACTATCGTCATCGTCACCCATTCCATGCAGCAGGCCGCACGGGTTTCACAGCGCACGGCTTATTTCCACATGGGCAAGCTGATCGAGGTGGGTGACACCGCCAGTGTGTTTACCAATCCCCTGCATAAATTGACCGATGATTACATCAGCGGTCGTTTCGGATAAGCAAACTAGGGGTGAAGCAATGGATAAACTGAACGAAGGCCATACCATCAAGCGATATGATGGCGAATTGGAACACCTCCGCATTCTCGTCTTGGAAATGGGCGGCTTAGTCATCAGTCAACTCGACGATGCCTTGACCGCTTTCAAGGCCCGCGATTTAGGCTTGGCACGAAGAGTAGTCGCCAAGGATGGCGAAGTCGACTACTTGGAAGTCCATGCCGACGAGGAGATTGCCAAGATCATCGCCAAGCGCTGCCCCCTTAGCTCCGATCTCCGCTTGGTCATGGCAGTTTCGAAAAGCGTCAGCGACTTGGAGCGCATCGGCGATGAGGCAGTCAGGATTGCCGGCTTGGCGATCCAACTTTTTGGAGGTGAAAGCAGCGATCCCAACAGTCAAATGCTACGCGACATCAACCGTATCGGCGACATGGCTTTGTCGGGACTGCGCAGCGCTGTCGAAATATTCGATGTCTGGGATGAGGAAAAGGCTCTGCAGGTAATTGAAAATCATCGTGCGATGGAGGAGGAATTCCAAGCCGATTTGAGGCATCTGCTGACCTATGTTTTGGAAGATTACCGCAACATTGGCTTCGCCATCAGCGTAGTGATTGTCATCAAGGCGCTGGAGCGCATTGGCCATCATGCGCAAAATTTAGCCGAATATGTGGTATTCCAAGTGTATGGGGAGGATATTCGCAGCCAGCAACCCGCCGCTAAGGGGGGGGAAGTTGAATGATGCGGGGCATGTTTAGGTTTGCCTCGTTGGGATCATAGGAAGGTTTGGGGAATTTGAAGTTTTCCAGATAGCTTGCCACGGCATCAATGTCACTTACGCCCAAAGTGGGTTTGAGGCCGTCTTTCAAAATCGTGAAGTTGTCCCCGCCTTTTGCCAGAAATTCGCTCACGGTGACGTTATAGGTTCTGTTTGGATTAAGAACCACCCCTCCGACTGCGATCACATCGACCACACCGGAAGGGATGGGCGGCGAGTGCGACAGATCCATGTGAGTCAATTTGATATCCCATATCTTGGCGCAGGGTCCCCGGTTGCCTTTCCACGAAAAACTGAAACCGCTGGAAACTTGGAGGATTCTCTGTTGGTTTTGCCCGCCACATCCTACGAACTGCTGCTCAAGAACGTATTTGAGTTGCTGTGCGGTGAGTTTCATCGTTATCAGGTCTGTCCCGTGGGGATGTAGGGCCAAAATCTCGTCATATCTCACGTCGTGGGGGTAGATTTTGGCGTTAAATCCGTTACTTTTCAATGAACCCGCGCTCACCAAGGCGATTTCGGCACGCCCCAGATTCACTGCCTGGGTTGCCATCAGTTGCGCGTCGGCAACAAAATCGCCTAAGGGTATCTCGCCATTTGCATCGACTTCCTTGGGAATCGCCGCCAGAATTCTGCCGAAAACTTGGTTGGATTCGGCTTTCGCCCCAACTGCCGCAGCCGCAGCGCAGACACAACACAAGGTCAGTAAGCGAAGCCCGGTGGCTAATATGAATTGTTTGAATCTCATCAGTAATTCTCTAAATTCTCTGTTTTGAGTGGTTGACAAGGATTTGAATTGCCATCATCCTTGTCAGACCTATATGATAAGCACTTTACGCCATTCAAGACAAAACATATCATGACGAAGAAGTTTTACATCAAGCTTGCCCGCGACCCTCGAGAAGTCTTTGAACAATTCAAAACAAGCGCTGCGAAAAACGGCGTTGACGTGAACGGAGACCATCGGCTTGGGCATTTCAGTGGCCGGGGCATCGAGGGGCGTTACAACTTGACCGACGATGTCTTGGACATCACCATCGTCAAAAAACCGATGTTAATAGGCTGGTCGCTGATCGAAGCAAAAGTTCGCGAGTTTTTTGCCTGAGGGCATTTACGGGAATGTCTTTATCCGTAGGGTGGCCCTCAGGCCGCCAAAGCGCCCTGAAGGACGCCCTACAGAAGGGATATTCGCCTAAGCTGAAATGGCAAGACTGCTACAGGCTGCGTCTGCCACGCATCCCGCAACAACAGCCAGTTTGAGAGCTGTCGCTTGGGTTAGTGGCCAATCCGGTGGCGTGGGAAAGGAGCCTAACCCTAGAAAAAATTTTAATCTTTCGATTATACAGTATGTTAGAAAAACAGTGAATGCAAAAACGACATCTAACCGGTATTTGATATTCAACACTGAATTCCCTCTTTTACATCCTAATAACCTTTATTATTAATCATCCTTCCAATACAGGCAATGTTCCTTATCGACTTGTTAACGTGCGTGTAATTGTTTGACCGACCCATTTGAGTTTCGCCAATTTCCATTCATTAACGGAGAAAATCCACATGACCAATACTAAACCCACCTCGTCGACGAAGCCGGCCGCTGACCTTAAGGCCACCGCCGTCACTGAGGCCAAGACAGCCAAACCAACGGTTGAATCCAAGCCTGCCGAGCCAAAGGCTTCAGCCCCCAAGGCGATGCCCCCTGCTGCCAAGGCTGCCGCGCCTACGCCCGCCGCGCCCCCTGCCGCCAAGGCTGCCGCGCCTACGCCCGCCGCGCCCCCTGCCGCCAAGGCTGCCGCACCTGAGCCCGCCGCACCCCCTGCTGCCAAGGCTGCCACAGCCAAAGCGGCCGCGCCTGCCGCCAAGATTGCCGCACCTGCACCAGCCGCACCCGCTGCTGCCAAGGCTACCACTGCCAAAGCGGCCCCACCCGCCGCTCCCGTTGTCAAACAGCCTGTAACCGAGGAGCCCACAAAAGCAGTGAAGCCAGCACCGGCCAAAACCAAGGCTACTGCCAAGTCAGGTGCAGCCTCCGTAAAGGTTGCAGAGATTGATCCGGCGGAGAAATATAAAATGATTGAATTGGAAGCTTATTTTTTGGCTGAAAAAAGGCACTTTCAACCCGGTTTCGAAGCTGAAGATTGGGCCACTGCCTCAGCTATAGTAACGGCAAGGTTGCAAGGCGGCTAACGCCCCCTGCCATTCCATGGAAGAAACGGCATGAAATATCGCGACCTCCGCGACTTTATCGCCCAGCTCGAAGTCTGCGGAGAGTTGAAGCGCATAAGCCATCCCGCCGACCCAAAGCTTGAAATAACCGAGATTTGTGACCGGACCCTCAAAGCGCAGGGTCCGGCGCTGCTCTTTGAAAATCCCAAGGGTTATTCCATTCCCCTATTGGGCAACTTGTTCGGCACCCCCCATCGCGTCGCCCTGGGCATGGGCGAGGAATCCGTGGACGCATTGCGCGAGGTTGGCAAGCTTCTGGCCTTTTTGAAGGAACCCGACCCGCCGAAGGGCATGCGGGATGCCATCAGCAAGCTGCCGATGTTCAAGCAGGTGTTGAACATGAACCCAAGGGAAATCAAAAACGCCCCTTGCCAAGAGACTATTCTTTTGGGTGATGGCATCGACCTAGGCCGCTACCCGGTGCAAACCTGCTGGCCGGGCGATGCGGGTCCGCTCATCACCTGGGCCTTGGTGGTCACCCGTGGCCCGCACAAGCCCCGGCAGAATCTTGGCATTTACCGCCTTCAGGTCATCGCCAAAAACAAAGTCATCATGCGTTGGCTGGCCCATCGGGGCGGGGCGCTGGATTTTCGCGAATGGCAAAAGGCCCATCCTGGCAAACCGTTTCCCGTCGCCGTCGCGTTGGGTGCGGACCCGGCGACCATCCTTGGCGCAGTCACACCCGTGCCGGACACCTTGTCGGAATATGCCTTTGCCGGCCTGTTGCGCGGTGACAAGACCGAAGTCGTCAAATGCCGCTTGAGCGATTTGCAAGTGCCGTCCAGTGCGGAAATTGTGCTGGAAGGGTTTCTTTATCCGAACGAGACCGCGCCGGAAGGCCCGTTTGGCGACCACACTGGCTATTACAACGAGGTGGAAGAATTCCCGGTGTTCACCATCGAGTGCATCACCCAACGGGAAAGCCCGATCTACCATAGCACCTACACTGGCCGTCCGCCGGACGAACCGGCCATCCTCGGCGTGGCGCTGAACGAAGTGTTCGTGCCCATCCTGCAAAAGCAATTCCCCGAGATTGTGGATTTCTACCTGCCGCCGGAAGGCTGCTCGTATCGCATGGCGGTGGTCAGCATGAAAAAGCAATACCCCGGCCATGCCAAGCGGGTCATGTTCGGCGTGTGGTCGTTTTTGCGCCAGTTCATGTACACCAAATTTGTCATCGTGACCGACGATGATGTGAACGTGCGCGATTGGAACGATGTCATCTGGGCCATCACCACCCGGATGGATCCGGCCCGCGACGTGACGCTGATCGAGAACACGCCCATCGACTATTTGGACTTCGCCTCCCCCGTCTCCGGCCTAGGCTCGAAGATGGGCATGGACGCGACCAACAAATGGCCCGGTGAAACCACGCGGGAATGGGGGGTGCCGATAACCATGTCGGCGGATGTAAAGGAAAAAGTCGATTTGATTTGGGAGAGTTTGGGGATTGTATAATCGACCGGCAATTCTAATATTGTAGCCGTTTACCTCCGATCAAGGTGCGCGGTAGCCCGCCTTGATGCCCCTTTGCGTGAGGCAAAAAATCTTCGCCTAGAGGCAGATCAAATCCGCATTATGAGAGAAGCAAAAAGAAGGTTTCACGCAAAGGCGCAACGTCGCGATGTAAAAGAATAAAAACTTGGCTTACAGCGTTTTTAATATCTATTAGTTACTTATAAATACTCTGCGGCGTGATTTACATATCCAATCACATCATCCTCAGTTACCGTTGCGATGGCACTCCTTATGGCCTCGAAAAGTGCTTCCGCCGTTCGCGGCTTGCA
>CAIODU010000298.1 GCA_903857165.1 uncultured Methylococcaceae bacterium
CAGGGTCATGAGGTTGATGGTGAACCCCAGCGCCGCCATGGCGGCAAAGGCCCCGATGATGGTCACCGGCACGGTGGTGGCCGGGATCAGCATGGCGCGGGCGTTTTGCAGAAAAAGCATGATGACGGCCAACACCAGCACACCCGCTTCCAGCAAGGCTTTATAAACGCCATGGATGGAATCCTGGATGAAGGCTGAAGTGTCAAGCAGGGCCACATATTCCAATCCTTGGGGAAACCCACCCTTCATCTTCGCCATGGCCTCGCGCACCGATTCCGCGACATTGAGGGCGTTGGCCCCTGGCAAGGTGTAGATATTGATCTGCGCCGCCTTCTTGCCACTCAAACCGGAGAAGGTGGCGTAAGTCTGCTGGCTCAGTTCTATCCTCGCCACATCCTTGAGCCGGACCACTGCCGCCGTCTCTTTGGCCTGTATGGGTGCAGTGGCGTTTGAGGCCGGGCGGCTTTTCACGATGATGTCCTCGAATTGCCCAACTTCGGACAGCCTGCCCAAGGTGGACACGGTGAACTGGAATATCTGATCCGACGATACGGGCGGCGCACCCAACTGCCCCGCCGCCACTTGGACGTTCTGGTTGCTAATGGCTTGTTTCACGTCGAGGACGGTTAGTCCGTAGGATTGCAGCCTGAGGGGATCGAGCCAAACCCTCATGCTGTAAGGGCCTGCACCGAGGATTTGCACTTGGCCCACGCCGGGCAGGCGGGCCAAGGGGCCTTGCAGATTGATGAGGGCGTAATTGCTGAGGAAGGTCTCGTCGTAGCGATCATCCTTGGAATAAAGGCTGCCGATGAGCAGGACATTGGTGCTGACCTTTTGCACCCGCACACCTTGGGTCTGCACTTCCTGCGGAATTTGCGAGAGGGCGCTATTGACGGCATTCTGCACCAGTGCGATGGCGGTGTTGAGGTTGGCGCCCACATCAAAGGTCAGGGTGAGGGTGTAGCTGCCATCGCTGCCGCTGGTGGATTGCATGGCGATGGATTTTTCAACCCCATTGACAGCCTGTTCGATGGGGATTCCCACCGTCGCCGCCACCACTTCCGCGCTGGCACCGGGATAGTTCGTCGAAACTTGGATGGTGGGTGGCACGATCTGCGGATACTCGGCCACGGGCAAGGAGAGCAGGCAGGCCAAGCCCAAAACGACGAGGATGATGGCGATGACATTGGCGAGGATGGGCCGTTCGATGAAGAACCGCGACATGGGTCATACCCCCCTTAGCGGCTTTGTCCGGCCTGTGCGGCCGCCCAGCTTGGCCTGGCCTCGCGCCCCGGAACAGCTTGCAGAATGCCTTCGACAATCACCCTTTCCGTGGGTCCCAGCCCCTCGCTGATCACGAGACGGTCCCTTACTTGCCTGCCGGTTTTCACGGCGCGGCGCTCGACGGTATTCTTGGCGTTCAAGACTAGGACGTATTCCCCCTGTTGGTCGAAGCCCACGGCTTCGCCAGGTATTAGCAAGGCATCGGTCTTTTGCAGGGCGGAGACCCGCACCCGCGCAAAGACACCGGGCAGCACGGCAAAATCGGGATTGGGGAACACGCCCCTCACTTGTAAGGTTCCTGTGGTCGGCGTGACACTAATGGAGGCAAAGTCCAAATATCCCTCATGGGGAAATCCGTCTTCGGTAAGCAAGCCAAAGCTCATGGGTACGTTTTGCTGGTTGAGTGTTCCAGAAGGCACGACCTTTTGCCGATCCATCACCCGCAGCAAGTCGCGCTCGTCGATGGTGAAATAAACATAAAGGCGTTCTATCTGATTAATTTCGGCGAGAGAGTTTTGCTGGCCCATGCCACCCACCAGACTGCCAATGTCGGTCAGATGCCTTCCCATGCGCCCGTCAAAGGGTGCTTTGACTTGGGTATAGCTTAGGTTGAGTCGGGCCAGTTCCACTTGGGCTTGGGCAGCCAGTATCGCGGCTTGCGCCGTTTCCATCTGTGCCTGCCAGTGATCGACCATGGTCTGGGTGGAGGCATCCTGTTTGACCAAGTGGACATAACGTGCCAATTCCGTCTCGGCGTGGTGTAAAGCCACTTTCTGTATCTGCAATTGCGCCTCCGCCTGCTTCAATTGCGCCTTGTACTGGTCTTGCTGGATGGTGAAGAGCACATCGCCTTTTTTCACTCGCTGGCCGTCGGTGAAGTGGATTTGCTCCAAGTAACCTTCGACCCGGGCGACCAGGGTTACGGAGCGTATGGCCGCCGTGTTGCCGGTGAAATCCAAATAGTTCGCCACGGGTTCGGTGACCGGATTGGCGACGGTGACGGCGGGGAGGGTGGGCGGGGTTGGTTTCTTGTCCCGGCAACCTGCAAGAATCGCCAGCGTGGCAAAGGCCGCCAGGATGATCATCAACAGGGGAAGCCGGTGATTTAACTGTCCCAGCTTAATTCTGCACATTTTCATAGCATTACCATTCCGGTGGACGGACAGTCGGCCCAACGTCTTCTGCGGAAGGCAGGGCGGGGGCCTGCGGACGCAGGAGGTCGGGGTTCAGCAGCTTTCCCCAATCCGTCCGGCGGGCCATCTCTTCCTGCATCGCCGCAGGCACGAAATCGCGGTTTTCGCGCACTTCCCATCCACCGCCCATGGCGCGATAGGCTTTAATCTCGACTTTGGCCTTTTTAAGCCACCGCCGCGAGTTGATCCAGCAAGGCATCCCAGTCACGGCAAGATAATTCCAACCGGTCGCTGCCGGTTTTGGAGTTGACGAAATACTTGCCAGCCCAGATGGCGCGGCGGACG
>CAIODU010000299.1 GCA_903857165.1 uncultured Methylococcaceae bacterium
CGGCAAAGGGTTGCCGACCTACGGCGGTTATGGCCATTCCAGCCCCCTAGACCGTAGGGCGGCAACCCTTTGCCGCCAACTACGGCGGTTATGGCCATTCCAGCCCCCTAGACCGTAGGGCGGCAACCCTTTGCCGCCAACTACGGCGGTTATGGCCATTCCAGCCCCCTAGACCGTGGGGCGGCAACCCTTTGCCGCCAACTACGGCGGTTATGGCCATTCCAGCCCCCTAGACCGTAGGGCGGCAACCCTTTGCCGCCAACGGTTTTGGTGGCTGTGCGTAACATCAGTCAATCACTTTGCCGGCTACCCTCCCCAGCCAACAACTCTGTCAATTTGCCTGCCCGGTCCAAAGCGGACAATTCGTCAAAACCGCCCACATAAGTCGAGCCGATATAGAGTTGCGGCACGGTGCGCCTGTGGGTTTTCCCCATCATTTCGATGCGTTTTCCAGGGTCGAGATCGACTCTGATTTTCTCGATTTCCACAACCCCCCTCGCCCGCAACAGCCGTTCGGCCATCACACAGTAGGGGCAGATGGCCGTGCCATACATCACAACCTTAGCCATGCTTGATTTAACCTCCCCTTGCAATAAGACCGACTTGGCTTTAGATGGCTGCGCCGGTCTGTTTGTGGAAATCCCACTTATTTTATTCAAATCAAAGACAATATCAATGCATCCACCACAAGTCAAACCCATGTTTTTCGGGCGGTAGGGTGGCCTTCATGCCGCCAAATTCAAACACTGAGGTTGGCGACACGCCGAGACATCCTGAAGCCCGCCTTACGGACAAACACTGTATCACATCAATTATTTAAAATTGGCGGTGCATTTCGAAGAGTTTTCGATTAAAATCAGCACTATGAATAAAATCCTCCACGCCTTCTGGCATCCCGATCCGACCGATGCCTTCGTACAGCAAGGAAATTTCCGCCTATGGGTGGAGACAAACGAATCTTCGGGCGAATCAAGTTCGCGCCATCCGTGCCAAATGCCCGCAAAAGAGCTAAACAGCCTAATGGCGGAGATGGGGATTGCCGGCAATCCGAAAATGACCGTCGAAGTCACGCTGGCCCTGCCATCCCACCAAACCAGCCCCCTGCCTTGCCCCGAATTAATGCCTTTCCTGGAAATGGATTCCCCGGAACAGTGGGAGTTGCAGGAATGGAAAGTCGATTGCTGGAAATTGACCGAACAACCCATCGCCAGTCTCAACGAATTGCATTTCCAGACTTTGTTTCAAGGGCAAGATCTGTTGCCGGGCGGGGATTTCCTGTTTTGGCATTGGTTCAGCCAGTCACTCAAGGCGGTGATGTTCAAGGATGCCTTCGTACCGGCGTTGCGCCTTAAAAAAAACACCAGGCAAAAGGTTGATGAACTTCACGCGGGTTGGGATTTCACCGCAGAGGCTTACGAAAGCCTGATCCGCGAAGCGGTGGACCGCATGCCGCCCAGCGCTGCACCGGGCTATGAGACAGAAAGCCTGTTGCGGCATTGCTCCGAAGTGCTGTTGGACCTTTGCGTCAGCCAAGCCAACTTGAACCAGTCGGTTGCGAAGAAGATTGACGGCAGTTTGGTCGATGCGGCTTTCAATGTTGGAACCGCTGGCTTGTGGCGCAAACCGGCTGACTTGAAGTCATACCGCAGTTGGCTGGACTGGCGGCACAAGCTGGCGGGAGGGCAGGGATCGCCATGGTTTCAATTGGGTCTGCAATTGCATGAGGCCGGAGAACGGGAACCCGACGTGTGGCGGTTGGCATTCATGGCCTCGGCGCGACATGATCCTTCCCTGACCGTGGCGCTGGAAGATTATTGGGGGATGGTTGACCTGGCGCAACAGGCCATGCAAAGGAATTTTGGCGGGGATTTTGAGCAAAACTTGTTATTGCAATTGGGCCAAGCCGCACGGATTTATCCGGCATTATGGGAAGGGTTGGAAACCGACCAGCCCATCGGCCTCGAATTGAGCTTGGAAGGCGCCTTCGGCTTCCTCAACGAATCCGCGTGGGTGTTGGAGGATGCGGGCTTTCGGGTGATCGTCCCGGCGTGGTGGACACCCCAAGGCCGCCGCCGTGCCAAGCTGAAAATGCGCAGTTCGGGCAAGTCCGCCAAGTCCATTGCCAGCAGCAGCCAAAGCAGCCTGAACCTGGATGCCCTGCTCAACTACCAATACGAACTGACCTTGGGCGACGAGGAAGTCAGCCCCGCCGAATGGGAGCAGCTGGTCAATGCGAAAACACCGCTGGTGCAGTTTCGCGGGCAATGGGTGGCTTTGGATCGCGAGAAAATGCAGGAGATGCTGGCGTTCTGGAAGGCGCATGGCGAGGCAGGGGAATCCCTCAACATGATCGAACTGCTTAAGCGCAATGCCGGGGAAACCGAGCTTTTCGAGATCGATGCCAAAGACGCGCTTGCCGAAATGCTGGCTAAACTGCACGACAATAAGCAAATCGCACCCATCACCGACCCGCCCCGGCTCAATGCCACCTTGCGCGAATATCAAAAACGCGGTGTCGCCTGGCTGGAATTCATGGAGCAATTGGGCCTTAACGGCTGTCTGGCCGATGACATGGGACTGGGCAAGACCATCCAAGTCATTGCCCAATGGGTGCGGGAAAAAGAATTGGGCTTCAGCGACCAGCCGAATTTGTTGATCGCCCCCACTTCGGTGCTCGGCAACTGGCGCAAGGAAATCGAACGCTTTGCGCCGCATATTTCCACCCATATCCATCATGGCGGGGAACGGGCGGCGGACAAACCCGCTTTCATCGAAGCTTGCCAAGCGTGTGATGTGTTCATCACGTCCTACGCCTTGGTGCGGAAAGATGCCAAATTGTTCGACGCGGTGGAATGGCGCCGGGTGGTGCTGGATGAAGCACAAAACATCAAAAACCCACTCGCCGCGCAGACCAAAGCCATTTTGCAAATCAAATCCACGCATAGGCTGGCCCTGACCGGCACCCCGGTGGAAAACCGTTTGCTTGACCTATGGTCGATCTTCAATTTTCTCAATCCCGGCTATTTGGGCAAGCAAGCGCAATTCCGCAAGAACTACGAATTGCCCATCCAGCGGGAAAACAATATCGGCAAATCCACATTATTGCGCAAACTGGTCGAACCATTCATTTTGCGACGGGTGAAGACAGACCCGGCCATCATTCAGGATTTGCCGGACAAAGTGGACAACCGCCAGTATTGCAACCTGGGCAAGGAACAAGCCTCGCTCTATGAAGCGGTGGTGCGCGACGTGGAGCAACAATTGGCGGCAAGCGAAGGCATCCAGCGCCAGGGTTTGATGCTGTCCACGCTGATGAAACTGAAGCAGATTTGCAACCATCCCGCGCAATTCCTGCAAGATGGCGGGCCGTTCACGGCAGAGCGTTCGCACAAGCTGGCACGTTTGACCGACATGCTGGCCGATGTGCTGGCCGAGGATGAAAGCGCCTTGGTGTTCACCCAGTTCACCGACATTGGCGCGTCACTGGAGCGCCATTTGAAATCCACCTTGCAATGCCAGACCTATTACCTGCATGGCGGCACTACCCGCACTAAGCGCGAACAGATGATTGCCCGCTTCCAAGACCCGGGATCGCCGCCCGCCGTGTTCATCCTGTCGTTGAAGGCCGGCGGCGTTGGCATCACGCTGACCCGCGCCAACCATGTGTTTCATTTCGACCGTTGGTGGAATCCGGCGGTGGAAGACCAAGCCACCGACCGCGCCTTCCGCATCGGCCAGACGCGCAATGTGTTCGTCCATAAATTCATCACGCTGGGCACCTTGGAAGAGCGCATCGACGCGATGATCGAGGACAAGCGCAAAGTCGCCGGGGCCATTGTCGGCAGCGATGAATCCTGGCTGGCGAAGCTGGACAACGATGCCTTCAAACAACTCATTGCCTTGAACAGTCGGGCCTTGCTGGACTAAGACATGAAAAACGTAAGAACGTGGTGGGGCAAAAAATATATCCAAGCGTTGGAAGGCTTCATTGACGAGGGCCGGCTCACACGCGGAAAAAGCTATGCCAATGAAAACCGCATTAAAAAATGGGCCATGGAGGGAAACCGCATCACCGCCCAGATTCGCGGCAACACCAATCCTTATTTTGGAGTCTACAAGGAACCCATGTACCAGGCCACTATCGAATTGAAGCCGATTGGTGAGGCCGACTGGACGAAAGTCATCAAACAACTAGGCAGCCAGGCTGCTTTTGTCTCGCGGCTGTTGCTCAACGAAGTGCCAGACAACATCGAAGAGCCGTTCGAAGATTTGGGGCTGCATTTGCTGCCGCGCAGCATGAAAGACTTGAAAACCCAATGCTCCTGCCCCGACTCCGCCAATCCCTGCAAACATATTGCCGGGCTGGATTATTTCATCGCCGCCAAGCTCGACCAAGACCCGTTCCTGCTGTTTGAATTGCGCGGGCTTCCGCGCAGCGAATTGTCCAGGCAATTGCGGGAAATGCCGCTAGGCCGGGCCTTGTCGCAAGCCTTGAGCGTGGAAGAGCTTCCGCTGCAAGCCGCTGAATCCTACTTCACCCGTCCGTTGGCCCGAACTTTTCCCGGCACATGGGCAGCCGAAGACTTTTGGCGTGGCGCCCTGCGTCTGCCCGAACGGATCGAACCCGCCACCCCCCCCGCCGTCGCGGCTTTGAGCATCAAAAAAGGCGGCGATTTCCCGGGATTCTGGACTCGGGATAATTCCTTTATTGAAGCCATGGAGTTGTTTTACGAAGCCGTCAGGAAGCGGGGAAAGACGTGGTGATTTCAATTCGAAAAACTTTGTAGGGTCGAATTCATTCGACCATGGGCGGCTGAAGCCACCCCTACATTACCAGCAGTCATATGCCATGAACCTACCTCAAGCCAAAACCACCCTCGCCGACTACCTCGACTTTGAGCGTGGTTCGACCGAGCGCCACCAGTTTGTCGATGGCGAAATCCTTGCCATGGCCGGCGAAAGCTTAGGCCACAGCACGATCAACACCAACATCATCTTATTTACTGGCCTCGACAGTCGAGCCAAGGCTGGAACATTTTTCCCGCGAAGCCGCGAACCGGTGGGTTTACACTTGCATTTCGGGCTTGGACGGATGTCTGCCTCTGCCCAGCCTAGGGTGTCGATTGGAATTGTCCGAGGTGTTTGACGGGGTGATATTTGAATCATGAAAGCCCGCCTGGGGTGCGATGGTGGCTCCGCTGCGTATCGAGCCGGATATCGAATTTTGCCATGAGAGAAGCAGTGAGGTTTGTCATCGCCACACCAGGCAAGACACTAAACGTTGCGGTCGGCATGACATATCCCGTCCGGCGTTAGCTCAATTTTTTTCATCTGGTACTACTTTGTAGCCCGATAGTGGCGCAGATCGTTAAGCCTACTGTTCATTCTCCTCTTCCGGTTCATACTGATTCCAATAGGCATAGTTAAAGAGTGCATCGAACTGTGAAAAATTTTCTAACCCTAACTCATCACAGATTTCACCCGCTTTCTCGCAAAAGTTAGCATATAATTTTGCGTTGATGTTCGATTTACTTGGTTTGCTGGGAAAACCATCAATGTTCGCGAGTGACATACCAGAAACTGAATTCTGGTTCATCACTGCAAATCTCATGTTGTCATATGTATGAAGAATTTCAGTCATTACATTGGGGCCTGCTCCTTTTACCTTTGAAAATTGGCTATGTAGATTTTGGTAGGCATCCTCAACACTTAAATTGTCTAGATTAGCTAGTAATTTAAGCCCTTCCTGGAAGCCTTTAGCATTGTTCGAAATAGTATTCTTACCAAATTGCAAAAGGCTAGAACGCCATATACCAGAAACTAAAGGTTCATATAATTCTAAGAATCTATTTGGCGTTACAGCGTTTTTAATTCCAATTGATTACGTTGTTTACAGCGTTTTTAATGTCGATTGATTACTTTGTTTATCGTTGGCGGCAAAGGGTTGCCGCCCTACGGCCCTTATTCCGCAGTAGGTCGGCAACCCTTTGCCGACATGGATATACATTAAGTAGGTAACTAATAGATATAG
>CAIODU010000300.1 GCA_903857165.1 uncultured Methylococcaceae bacterium
AGCGTCAAAGCTTGCTTTGACAGGCAAAGCAAGCTTTGCCTTTCCAATCTCAAGTCAAAGCAAGCTTTGACGCTCCGTAGTGTTAGGCGGTAAGTCATCGTCTCATGCAGCTTTCACATCCGTGCGTAACATCAGTTAATAATTCCCCCAGGGTGGCTGGCAACCAATAGGCTGTTGCTACGGCGAGCATGACCCAAAGGAATGGATGGATTTAGGCATGTCCTGTTTTAATTGATGCTGCGGGAAAAGGGGGATGGTCACCGAAAACGATGTCCCCACCAGTCGGTGATTTTACACCAAAGCAAAACCATTCCATTTATTTGTTATGATGGGGGTTTGAAGGCAACCACCCTACTCGCCCAATCAATCTGAGCGCATGGGAATATCCCTTGAGGGAAGCTGAATTTGGTGTGAATATGACAGGACACTTCAAGCATGAGTATGCCCTCTGCCACTAACACACTGATGGTTAATGTTTTCGCTTACGGCACTTTGCAATTGCCCGAAGTGATGCTTGCCGTAACCGGGCGGAAGCTCAGATCCCAGGCGGCCCGGTTGAAAAATTTCGCCCGTTACCGCTTGCACGGCAAGAGCTTTCCAGGCATCCGCCCGGAATTTGGCGCAACGGTCGGCGGTCTCGTCTATTCGGGCATTGACGGGCAAAGCTTGGCGAGCCTGGATGCCTTCGAGGATGTCTTTTATCATCGTGAAACGGTGAGAGTCATCACCCCCGACGGCATGGCATGGGAAGCGGAAACCTATGTCATCAATGAGGACAGCCATGGGCTGTTGCTGCCGGAAGCATGGAGCTTGGAAGATTTTGAGTTTGACCAATTGTCATCATTTCTGCTTCGCCACGAGTGAACGAATGAAAAAATACATGAGATCCATCGTCTCCGTCTGGCCTTTTTCATTGGCAGCGGGTATGTTGATGGGATTGTTCGTCCTGCGGCCAATCAATGACTTCGTCGCCTTCCACGAGCATGAAGTGAATGCAGAATCGGCAGCGCACTATGTGTTGGGGGAGCTGACGGGCAGTCTCCAAGGGGAAAAACCATCAAAGACAGCCTTTTACGCCGTGGCGGGCGGCATCATCGGCCTGTTTTCGGCGGCATTTTATATCGGCATCCATGACCGCAACCGCCGCATTGACCGACTGACTGCCGAATTGGAAAAAGATGTCGAAGCCCTAGTTGCCCAAGGCGAGAGCGGGGAGCTGGAATTCAAGTCTTCATTGCGTTGGGATTACCATGAGAACCGGGTCAATAGGGCTTTGGAAACGCCTGTGCTGAAAACCTTGGCGGGATTTCTGAATGCCAGGGGAGGAACCTTGCTCATCGGCGTGGCTGACAGCGGGGCCATTGTCGGGCTGGAACAGGATTATCAAACGCTCAAAAAACAAAACCGTGATGGCTTCGAACAAGCCATCATAGGCGCGGTGGCCACCAAACTTGGCGGCGATGTCGCCCCGTTTGTCCAAGTCGTGTTCCACCAGGTTGCAGCCCATGAAATCTGCAGGCTCATTGTTTCCCCGGCCCCACGGCCCGTCTATCTCGATCAGGACGGTTCGCCCAAGTTTTTTCTCCGTTCCGGGGCAACCACGCGAGAGATGAACGTGCGCGAGGTGATCGAATGGATAGCGACGCGATGGAAAAAATGAACTGTCCAAGCCCGTCAGCCGTGAGCCAGTGCGTGAAATAAAAACCCGCACCGACGATTGAAACACACCACAGAGTTAATCCACTGCTGGAAAATCGTGGCATAATGTCTGCCTTGGCCGTTAACTAAAGGTTTGCCCTTGGCATGACTTCGATCATTGATGACAGCGAATTGCATCGGCTCGGCCTGAACGTTGTTCGGATCGAGGCGGAGGCTGTGGCCTCGCTGGCCGAGCGCATTGATGCAAACTTTGTGGCGGCCTGTCGGTTGATCCATGCTTGTGCGGGTAGGATTGTCGTCACTGGCATGGGAAAGTCGGGGCATATCGGCGGTAAAATCGCCTCCACCCTGGCCAGCACGGGCACCCCGGCTTTTTTTGTCCATCCAGGTGAGGCCAGCCATGGCGATTTAGGGATGATTACCTCCAAAGATGTCGTTCTCGCCCTGTCCAATTCAGGCGAAACCGCTGAATTATTGACTATCCTGCCTGTCATCAAGCGCATGGGGGCCGCGCTGATCAGCATGACCGGGAATACTGCCTCGACGCTGGCCCGGCAAGCGGATGTGCATATCCACATCGGTGTGCGCGAGGAGGCATGTACATTGGGGTTGGCACCGACTTCCAGCACCACGGCGGCTTTGGTCATGGGCGATGCCTTGGCAGTGGCCTTGTTGGAAGTGCGCGGCTTCACCCGCGAGGACTTTGCCCTTTCCCATCCCGGCGGCAGATTGGGGCGCCGGCTGTTATTGCGTGTAGCCGACATCATGCACGAGGGTGACGAGATGCCCGCCGTGGAGGAAACAGGGCTGGTGCGCGATGCCGTACTGCAAATGACCGCCAAGAAGCTGGGCATGACTGCCGTGGTTGACGATCAGGCCCGTGTGCGGGGCATTTTCACCGATGGCGATTTGCGCAGGCTGTTTGAACGTGGCGGCGACGTACACGCCATTCCCATCGGCCAAGTCATGACGCCCGGATGCCAGCGCATCAAGGCAGACCGTCTGGCCGCCGAGGCATTGCGCACGATGGAGGCCAAGCGCATTAACGCTTTACTGGTGGTGGATGAGGGAAACCATCTCGTCGGAGCCCTGAACATGCACGACTTATTGCGTGCCGGTGTAGTCTGAATTCCAAGAGGTCATAATGACGGCGGATATACGGGAAAAGGCGGCAAAAATCAAACTGGTGATTTTTGATGTGGACGGGGTGCTTACCGACGGCAAACTGGTTTTCGACGAGCATGGCAACGAATACAAGCAGTTTCATTCACGCGACGGACTGGGTATTTGCCTGTTGCGTGAAACCGGGGTCGAGGTCGCGGTGATTTCGGGCCGGGCATCAAAGTCAGTCGCCCAACGCATGGCGGGTTTAGGCATTGACAGGGTATTCCAAGGGCAGCGCCACAAGCTCATCGCCTATGAAAGCTTGCGCGTGGAGCTTAACCTTGAACCCGGGCAAATCGCACATGTCGGGGACGATTTGCTTGATTTACCCCTGATGCGCAGGGTTGGCCTGTCGATAGCCGTGGCCGATGCCCATCCTTCCATCCTGCCCTTTGCCCATTGGGTCACCGTGAAGCCGGGGGGGGAGGGGGCGGCGCGTGAGGTGTGCGACCTCATCATGGAAGCCCAGGGCAATCTGACCCGCATGGTCCAAAGCCATTTTTGATTTCTTCATGATGCTGAATAGCCGAGCCATTGCGTCCAAATTAATCCTAGTGCTGCTGGCGGGCGGCACTTGGTGGCTGGCTGAGAAACTAACCCCAAAAGATATCTTCCAACATAACGTCGGACACGACCCCGTCGATTATTATTCCAGGAACATCCACAGAACCGTGTTGACAGCGGAAGGCCGGCCAAAGGAAGAGTTGTTCGCGCCACTCATGACGCATTACAAGGACGATGACCGGACTGAATTGGAAAAACCGGTACAGACGCTTTATAAGAAGGATGGTGAACCCTGGGTCATCCATTCCGATGCAGGGACTTTGCTTTCCGGGGGAAAGGCAGTTTTGCTCCGGGGCGATGTGCTGATCACCCGAAAAAACGAAAAAGGCGAAGAGTTGCGGATCATGACTTCCAATGTAAAATACATTCCCGACCAGGAATATGCGGAAACTGCCGAACATGTGCTGATGCTGGGGCCAGACGATGCAAGCAGCGGGACGGGTGCCCAAGTCTATTTTGAGCCCTTCCTTGTGATTAACCTACTCGCCGATGTGCGGAGAAAGCATGAAATCCGTTAACCAAGCCTTTCTGCTGGCGTTGTTGGCATTCATCAACTGCCCTGTGCTGGCCTTGGATACCGATTCCAAACAACCGATGTATATCGAAGCCGATAGCGCGACATACGATGAAGGCAAGGGAGTGACCGAATACAGGGGTAATGTGCGTTACAGCCAAGGGAGCGTCGAATCGGTGTCTGACAAAATGATTGTGTACCAGAAGGATGGCAAAACGCATAAGGTCGAGGCCTTCGGCAAACCGACCCGGATTAAGCAGACACCGGAACCGGGCAAGCCCGATTGGCATGGTTTGGGCCTGAGGTCGGAATATTTCCCCGAAACGAGTGTGCTGATCCTGTATGAAAAAGCCATGGCCTGGCAGGGCGACAATCCCGAAACGAGCAACCGAGTCACCAGCGAGAAAATCCAGTACGACATCAAAAACTCGGTCATGAAGGCGGGTGTCCCATCCAAGGGGGGCGACCGGGTCCGGGTGACCCTGCAACCGGAAAAAGCGGACGAGTCGCAGTAAAAGCCCTCATGACCCTACTCACCACTGAAGCCCTCGAAAAGACCTACAACAAACGGCGCGTCGTCGACGGCGTTTCCCTGCGCATTAACAGCGGCGAAATCGTCGGTTTACTTGGACCCAACGGCGCGGGGAAAACCACCAGCTTTTATATGATAGTCGGGTTGATTAGGCCGGACGCAGGGAATATTTTTCTCGACCGGCAACCCATCACCAACATGCCCATGCATATGCGGGCACGCCTGGGCTTGGGCTATCTGCCCCAAGAGCCTTCAATTTTCCGAAAATTGACGGTATCCGACAATCTTCGCGCCGTATTGGAGTTGCGCGGAGACCTTACCACTGGCCAGACGGAGCTTCGCATCGAAGAATTGCTGGAAGAATTCAGCATATCGCACCTTCGCAACCAGCCTGCCATTGGGCTGTCCGGCGGCGAGCGGCGGCGGGTGGAAATCGCCCGCGCACTGGCCTGCGAACCCCAATTCATGCTGCTCGACGAACCTTTCGCGGGAGTTGACCCGCTTTCCATCATCGATATCCAGAGGATCATCGACCACTTGCGCAACCGTGGCATTGGCATCCTCATAACCGAACATAACGTCAGGGATACGCTCGGCATCTGCGACCGGGCCTACATTCTCAACGAAGGCAGGGTTATTGCGGAAGGGGACTCGGAAGAAATCGTCGCCAACCCAGAAGTCCGCAAGGTCTATCTGGGGGAACATTTCTCCCTTTGAGCATCCCGTCAACGACGCACAAAAAGTGTCTGCCGTTCCCATGATACCTCGTCGGTATCTTTATAACGCGAAAAAGAAAACCCAGTGGGTGCTTGCTTCTCCTCGCCGGACATGTGGCTAAGGATGGCCCGTCCAGCCGCAAATCCGAGGCCAACCGGCACGGCATTGCCAATCTGGCGGTATTGGTCGTTAAGCGACCCGCACACCTTCCAGTCGTCAGGAAATTGCTGAATACGCTTGTACTCTTCAATTGATAGCGGTCTGTTTTCACTCGGATGGCAAATGTCAGTCGCCGGCATATTGGGTGACGTGACCAAAGTGCAGGATGGCTTATCCCAGTCCAAACGACGCAGAAATCCAGTTTTGCCCCCCCCCGCATAGAACGACTTGCCAAGCGCCTCTTTCTGCAACTCCTCCGGCAAATGCTTCCAATATTGACCGCTCTTAAGCATTCTATAAAACCGTAGACGATTTTCCGGGAACTCAACGTGGTGATGTTCGACATTTTCCATGTTAGCCAAGGCATCACGCAGCGTCTTCCATTTAGGAAGGCCAAAGGCCGCATCTTGCGAGTGGGTTGGCATTAGATGAGGAACCTTTTCGCCCCCTCTGTGGCAAATTAGAATCACGCGCTCACGGCTCTGTGGCACGCCAAAATTGGCGGCATTGTATAGATTGAAGCTGACACCGTATCCGCCAGTTCGTAACAGGCTAAGTACATGCAACAGCACCCCGCCGGGATGCTCCCCTTCTCCGGGAGCCCAGTCTTCGCCTCGTTCTGCATGGGGTTTATGGCTCATTGGCGCGGAAATCAACCCCCGGACATTCTCAATGACCGCATAGCGTGGCCGCAATTCCAAGATGAGTTCTATATATTTCAGCAGGGCATTACCCCGATCATCTTTGAATCCGCGACGCGCCCCGGCTGTTGAAAATGCCTGACAGGGAGGCCCGCCGACAATGACATCAATTTCATCATTGGCATCAAGTCCGGCTGCCTTCCGAACGTCATCGGCGGAATATTCCCAAATGTTGCCGAGCAAAGCTAAATCAGGCCGGTTGGTGGCTATGGTGCGGCGGCAAGCTTTATCCATTTCACAGGCAAGAAGCATGGGGATGCCTGCTTGCTCCAAGCCCAAATCCAAACCCATTGCCCCGGAAAAGAAAGACAGTGCCTTGATTTTCGGAAGCGGCGCAGCCGTGCGCGGATGGTTTGAAGGCGCGGGCCCGCCTTGACCGGCGAGATATTTCCCAAGTGCCTTGTCCGACACGACCCAAGAATGCCCTACCCGCACGGCATCTATGGCACACTCTCGAACCAGCACCCTGACACGTTGCTCTGAGAGGCCAAGCTGTTCTGAAACGCTCTTGATAGACAGTAGGCCATCTGGATACTCCATGATTTCGTTCTCGAAATAAAAATAATACCAAATTATAGCGCGATGTCCGTTGAGCGTCAATAATGATAATTGCTGGCGGCATTTCCTCTTACGCCTTTAATACAGTAAAATAAGCGGCTACAGTCGAACCCTCTGTTTTGCTTCTTCCTAGCTCGCGGGCTTATGAAACAATCCCTTCAATTGCGGCTCGGTCAACAATTGACCATGACCCCCCAATTGCAACAGGCTATCAAGCTGTTGCAAATGTCTACGCTTGATCTACAGCAGGAAATCCAGCAAGTTCTGGATTCCAACATGATGCTGGAGGTTTCCGAAGAGGAAAACCAGCAACAAGAAAACACGGAGCTGATCGAACCTTCCTTTCCCAAGGAAAACGAATTCTCGGAAATACCGAACTTGGATGAAAAATCGGACATTCCCTCGGAATTACCCGGCGACTCCTCTTGGGAAGACGTATTCGACACCATACAGTCATACACTGCATCTTCCCACGACGACGAAGGCGATGACTATATTTTCCAGCGCGCCCCCTCGCAAACCTTGCACGACCATTTGCACTGGCAATTGGAGATGTCGATCTTCAGCGAACAGGATTACGCCATTGCCACTGCCATCATCGACTCAATCAATGATGACGGCTACCTGACCGGAACCATTGGGGAAATCCACCAGGGCCTGCTGGAACAGATTGAAAATTTGGATCTCGACGAAGTCATGGCCGTCCTGCACCGCTTGCAAAACTTCGACCCGCCGGGTGTGGCCGCGCTTGATCTTGCCGATTGCCTTGGCTTGCAACTCAAGCAAATGCCGGAAGATACGGTCGGCAGGTCAAAGGCTTTGGAACTGGTGCAAAACCACTTGGATTTTTTAGGCAAGCGTGATCTGGTCAAACTCAAAAAGGCATTGGAGCTGGAGGATGAAGAACTAAACCAAGTCATCCACCTCGTCCGCAGTCTTGAACCGAAGCCTGGGCAGATCATATCCCCGCAGGAAAACCAGTACATCATCCCGGATGTGATGGTCGTCCGGGCTGGCAGGCAATGGGTAGTCGCCCTGAATCCTGACATTGCCCCTAAATTGAGGGTCAACCCATTTTATTCCAACATGGTCAAACGCGCCGACAATAGCGCCGACAACACGACCATGAAAAACCACTTGCAAGAGGCCCGATGGTTCATCAAAAGCTTGCAAAGCCGCAATGAAACCCTGCTCAAAGTGGCCAGGTCAATCGTCGGCCACCAAATTGACTTTCTCGAACTGGGCGAGAAGGCCATGAAACCCTTGGTGTTGAGGGATGTCGCCGAGGAGGTGGGAATGCATGAGTCCACCATTTCCCGCGTCACCACGCAGAAATACATGCATACTCCGAATGGCATATTCGAATTCAAATATTTTTTCTCCAGCCATGTGTCCACCGATGCAGGCGGCGAATGTTCGGCAACGGCAATAAAAGCAATATTGAAAGAGATACTTGAGCAAGAAGACCCGACCCGACCCCTGAGCGACCATGCCCTTTCGGCTGTGCTGAAGGCAAAGGGAATCAACGTGGCGCGCAGAACCGTGGCAAAGTACCGCGAGGCACTGTCGATTCCTTCTTCTAGCGAAAGGAAAAGGAATTCCTAATACTTATATCACCCGGTACATCATCAAAAACCTTTGGAGTCTGCAATGCAAATCAAAATCACCGGTCACCATCTTGAAGTGACCGAAGCTTTGAAAAATTATGTCAATGAAAAATTTCAGCGTCTGGAGAGGCATTTCGACCATGTCATCGACTCGCATGTGATGCTGTCCGTCGAAAAGCTTGTGCAAAAAGCCGAGGCAACGGTCCATGTCAATGGTGCCAAACTGTTCGCCGTGGAAGAGCATTCCGATTTATATGCCGCCATTGACGGCCTGATTGACAAATTGGACCGGCAAATCATCAAGCACAAGGAAAAACTCAACGGTCGCTAAGGTGAGCCAAAGAGGAAGGCCCGTGCATCCCGGACATGTTTCCGCACCGCTTGGACGCGGGCAATGGTCTGACGTGGCATTAGCGTCATGAAACTGATCATCGTCAGCGGCCTGTCCGGATCGGGCAAAAGCATTGCCTTGGAAACGCTGGAAGATTGCGGCTATTACTGCATCGACAATCTTCCCGTGGCATTGCTGGACGCTTTTGTCCATCAGTCGATGATCACCAATCAGCGCTTGTTCCAGAAAACTGCCTTAGGCATAGATGCCCGCAGCCAAAATGAAACCATCAGCCAATTCCCGGCAACACGGAAAACCATCGCCAAACTGGGCATTGACATTGAGGTAGTCTATCTTCAGGCGGAACCCGCGACGCTGTTGAAGCGCTTCAGCGAAACCCGGCGCAGACATCCCTTGACCGACGGGACTCATTCACTGAGTGAAGCCATCGAACTGGAAAGGATGCTCTTGGAACCCTTGGCAAGGGAGGGCGACCTGCTGATCGACACTACCCATACCAATGTCCACCAATTGCGCGAGTTGATCCACAATCGGGTGGATGCCAAGGACAACCGCTTGATGTCGTTGTTTTTCCAGTCGTTCGGCTTCAAGAATGGAATCCCCCTCGACACCGACTTTTTGTTCGATGCCCGTTGCCTACCCAACCCACACTGGGAACCGGCATTGAGAAAAAAGACCGGCAAAGATGCCGAAGTCATAGAATTTTTGCGTCAAAGCGCCAATGTCGGCAACTATTTGCAAGATGTCATCGGCTTCATGGATACATGGATACCGCGCTTTGACGCGGAAAACCGAAGCTATCTCACCCTCTCCGTCGGCTGTACGGGTGGCCAGCACCGCTCTGTTTACCTGGTTGAAGAACTGGGAAGCTATTTTCGCGACAGCCCTCACAATATCCTGATACGGCATCGCGAATTGGAATGACGGAAAGCGGTCAATGAGGTTTAGCGGAACCTTGGCCGACAAGGGCGAACAGGCAACCCCCTGCACTTTGCATAATTTTTCACACTTCGGAGCACACCATCATGAAAAAAATATTCGCAGTTCTCACGGCAATCGGTTTAGGCTTGGCTTTTGGCGGCTGCACGGGTTTCGGCGCCAACCCAGGTTATGGTAATAACTCCGGGTATGGCGGCGGCCAAGGGGGCGGCGGTTATGGAAGCGGGTATGGCAAAGGCGGCTATTATGGCGGGGGGAACTATCCCCCCCCAGCCGGTGGCTATCCCCCTGGTTACTATGCCGGAGGTGGAAATAACGCGAGATATCCGAATCAAAACCAGGATGCCGCCAAAGTCATGGAACAAAACGCCCGCAATGCCCAAGAATTCCAAGAACAAAAGATGAAGGGCCAAATTCAGTTACAGCAACAACAAGCCGAATTCCTGGCAAATCAAGAACGGGCAAAGCAGGATGTCCAGCGGCAACAAGCCGAATTTTTGGCAAATCAAGAACGGGCAAAGCAGCAGGCCGAATTCCAAGTGAAGCAGCAACAAGCAGCCTATTTAATGGAAAAGCAGAAAAAAGAAATGGAAGAGAAATTACGGCGGCAACAGATGGGGCTGCCTCCGGAATAACGATAGGGCTCTGAGGTGCTGGTTCCCAAACCGGGAGTTGCTGTGCTTTGGCGGGTTGAAACCCGCCCTACCCTTCCGAAATTGCCGCATCTTCCAATGAATCGCGCCAGATGGAAATCACCACGGCCATGACGGTGGGCCCAAGAAACAACCCGAGCAAGCCGAAGTTTTCCAGCCCGCCGAAAATCCCCAACAACGTCCACAGAAATGGCAATTTGATGGATCCTCCAATCAACATGGGACGGACATAGTTTTCCGCGACCAAAATCACCACTATCCCAAACACAAACAAGCCAATGCCGGCAGCAGCCTGCCCCGAAGCCGCCAACACCAGCGAACAGACGGCAAGCACCAGCTTGGCGGCGAAAGGAATCATCGCAAAAACGCCAGTGATTGCACCGAGCATCGCGGGGTGGCTCAGACCGGACACCGCATAGCCCACGCCCAGCAACAAACCCTCCACCAATCCTAACAGGACTAAACCGTTGACAGTGGCGCGGACGGCGGCCACCGCATGTTCGGCATAGCGCACCCCCGAATCGCCAAACAATTTAAGGCTCCCCCAAAGCACCTGCCGACCCAGTGTTTCTCCATTGCGATAAAGAAAAAACAGCGCCAACAAGGTGATGAAAAGTCCAAACACCCGATGCAGGATTTGACTGGCCAAATCTTTCGTGTGTGCCATCGCCGTGCCGGTTTGCAACAAATGCAAAGTTTCTTTCACCGCATCCGGCGACCCCAAACTGGAGTTCCATAGTTCCGCCAGCCAAGCCCCGGCCACAGGCACGGTTTGCAACCATTCCGGGGCGGGCAAACCGGCATTTTGCGCGTCCACAAGCATCTTGGCGAGTGACTGCGCCTCGGCTATGGCCTTAGTCAAGCCGTAACCCAAGGGTAACAGGATCATCGCCCCAATCATCAAAGTCAGTATCACCGCAGGCCAGGCATGGTGGTCGCGTGAGGCTATAAAACCAGTCAAGCGCCGATAAACCGGCCATGTCGTCAACGCCAACACCACGGCCCAAAACAAGAATCCCAGGAAAGTGTGCAATATCCAAGCACCCAGCGCCAGCAACAAAAATCCGCCGAGTAGGCGGGCACGCACTTCTGGTTGTATTGTCATATTCCGGCTCAGGTTTGATTTGCAAATTGAAATGTTAACATTCATGCGGTCAATTCCGCAGCGACTGTCCGATAAACTTCCCTTATGCCAGAGGATTCTTGCCCTGCGCACACTGGCTGGGACGACGGAATAAGTGACGGGGACTGGGTTTACCACTGCCCCGCATGCCTTTTGAAACATAAGTGTGTCAAATGACTCGACCAATGCCTTTGATTAGGTTACATTTACTTTCAACTGATATTACGCACGGAGGTGAAAGCCGCATGAGACAATGACTTGTCGCCTAACACGACGGGGCGTCAAAGCTTGCTTTGCCTGTCAAAGCAAGCTTTGACGCTCCAGCCCTAGGTCGATGCGTGACATCAGTCTTTTAGATGCGCCACAATTTTCCGGGCGTGAGGGCGGCATGTCTGGGGAACCCATCTCATGCGTTTCAATTTTCCGAAACTCCGCCTTATGCCTCATAACAAACATTTTTATAGATAGAGAGTCGCCATGTCCATTGAAAATCAATCCCCCGAAGACCACGAACCCGCACCCGTGGGAACCATGGTCCTGCTAGTCCTGACCGCGCTAGGCATGACGGTCGCCTGGGCCTTCCTCTATTTCGGCATTTTTTTGCCAAGGGGTACAGTGAGTTAGGTCACCAAACCCACATTGGCCTTTGCGTCTGGAAGGTCGCTGACAATCAACAAACAAGCGAGAGGTAATGCATGAATCCAAATTCATGGATAAGCAAAACACGATCCGAGCTAGGCCTAATCCTACAGGACATGCAGATCGAACATTTAGAAAAGAACTGGATTTACTTGGCGACCGCCATGATTGGCTTCATGGTAGTCATATTAAGCATCGGGGCCGTGTTCCTGCATCTGAACCCGCCCAGCCACTGGGAAACCATTGACTCAGCCAGCCTGCATCTGGGCGGTGAATTCGCCGAGGACAAATTAGGGGTCCAGCCGTCGAAACCCTCCGACGTCATCATCCAAGTCAAACTGGTGGCCGCCCGTTACGGATTCTTCCCCCGCGAGATAGTTGTCCCCGCAGACAAAAAAATCCAGTTCCGCATGGCCAGCTTGGACGTGCTGCACGGGGCGCACATCCCGATGACCAACATGAGCACCATGATCGTACCTGGCCATATTTCGGAAGTCACCACCGTATTTCCCAAGCCAGGGGAATACCCCCTGTTGTGCAACGAATATTGCGGAATGGGTCACGACCATATGTGGAGCAAGGTGACTGTGCTATCCCAGAATGACTGGGACGCACGCAAGAATGAAGGAAAACAACCATGATCGACACTACACCTAAGCGCCTTGCGCTTTTCAACTTTTGGATTGCCTTCGGCTCCTTTGCCCTGGCTTGCGTTTTCGGCATGTACCAAGTGCTGGAACGCAGTGGGCTGCTTACTTTCATCCAATCCCCTGCCGTTTACTTTGCCTCGGTCAGCACCCATGGCGTGTTGATGGCCTTTGTGCTGACCACGTTCTTTATCATGGGCTTCGGCTATTACACGGCGACCACCAGCCTGAACATGCCAATCTGGAACCCAACACTGGCCTGGGCGGGTTACGGTGTCTGCCTGACGGGCGTGGTGCTGGCGGCCATTCCGCTACTGCTGGGCAAGGCATCGGTGCTATACACTTTTTATCCTCCCATCCAGGCCAACGCTTTCTTTTACATCGGCGCCACCTTGCTGGTGGTGGGTTCTTGGTTCTGGACTGCGATCATGATCGTCATGTTTGGGAAGTGGAAGAAGGCCCATCCCGGCGAAACCGTGCCCCTGCCGATGTTCGCCACCACCGCCAATGCCTATCTATGGGCATGGACCAGCGCGGGCGTGGCCCTAGAAGCGGTGTTCCAACTGCTGCCGTGGTCGCTGGGCCTTAAAGACACCATCGACGTGGGCTTGGCACGCACACTGTTCGCATGGACCTTGCACCCCATCGTTTATTTCTGGCTAATCCCGGCCTACATCGCGCTGTACTCCTATGTACCCGTGGCGGCGGGGGGCAAGCTGTTTAGCGACAAGCTGGCGCGCGTGGCATTTTTGTTGATCTTGGTGTTCGGCCTGCCCATCGGTTTCCATCATCTGTACATGGACCCGGAACAGGGCACCATCGCTAAGTTTTGGCACATGGTCGGCACCTTCGCGGTCTCCCTTCCCACCCTGTTGACCGGCTTCACGGTGATCGCTTCGCTGGAATTGGCCGGGCGCAAACGCGGAGGCAAGGGACTGTTCGGATGGATAGGCGCGTTGCCTTGGCAAAACCCGATGGTTCTGGCGGCGATATTGTCCCTGTTGATGCTGGTTTTAGGCGGCTTCGGCGGCATCGTCAACGCCAGTTATGCAATGAACGCCATGATCCACAATACGGCTTGGGTTCCCGGCCATTTCCACCTGATATTTGCCGGCACCGTGGTCACCATGTACCTCGCCCTTGCTTACCAATTGTGGCCAAAGCTGTGCGGCAAGAAACTGTTTTCCAATGACTTGGCCCTGACCCAGTTGTGGACTTGGTTTGTCGGCATGGCGATCATGACCACGCCGTGGCATGTGCTAGGCTTGCTCGGCCAACCGCGCCGGATTTCCTCTGTCCAGTACAACAGTCTGCTCACCTTGGCTTGGAAACCTTACGAACTGCTGATGATACTCGGTGGCTTGGTTTTACTCGGTTCCGCCGGGTTGTTTGTTTACATCCTGTTCAAAACCCAAACCGAGGGGGCTATCGAGGCTCAAGCCGTTGAAGAAACACCACTTCAAAGCGAAGTGGCAGTCTCGTTGTGGCTTAACAATTTCGTCCCGTGGAATTTGTTGATATTGGGCTTGATGTTGCTCAGCTATGGCTGGCCCATCCTGCAATTCTTCGTCTTGAAAACTTACAATCCAACCGCTTGGGGGTATTGATTATGAAAGGATTTCTTTTAAGCTTAATCTGTTTGGGTTTGGCCGGCCCGGTGCTGGCGGAGCCTTCCAGCGAGGAGCCTTCCAGCAAGGTCGCTTGGACCTTGGAAACGCTCAACTTTGTAAAAAAAGGCAATGCCGAAAATGGCAAGATTCTGACCGAAAGTGGCAAGATTCTGACCGCTAAAAGTTGTGCGGATTGTCATAACGAAACCAGCTCCAACCCGCAATTGGATGGTCAATTGCCGACTTATCTCTACAAGCAGTTGGTGGACTATAAAAACGGCAACCGCAAAGACCCGGCGGCCACGATGAACGACTGGGCATCGAAACTAAGCGAGCAGAACATGGCGGATTTGGCCGCCTATTATGGCAAGCAAGCCGCCAAGCCTGGCAAAGGCGGAGCCAGCGACCCGACCGGCATTGTCTCCGTTGGCGACGGCAAACGCATGGAGCCGGCTTGTTCCAGTTGCCACGGCGGATCGGGGCAGGGGGAAAAGGTCGACACTCCTAGGCTGGCCGGTCAGAAGGCCGTTTATCTGGAAAATACCCTGCTTGACTACAGGGAAGGCAAACGCGCCAATGACATCTACAGCCGCATGAGATTGATTGCATCCAAGCTGAGTGACTTGGAAATCGAGCAGTTGGCGAAGTATTATTCAACGTTGGATTGATTCGTAGGTTGGGCGACGGCTTCATCGTTGCCCAACATAACCCGGAATTGTAGGATAAAAACGAAGTAGCCCGCATGGAGCTTGAGGAATGCGGGTTTTGCGTGGCTCTGTTTACCCGGATTCCGCTGGCGCTTCATCCGGGCTGGCTTCTGCATTCCCACGCTGGAACGCTCATCGTTATACACAAGTCCCGCTGACCCAAAAACGCCGTCATTCCGGCATGGATGCCGGAATCCAGAGCCTAAGGACGGTAACTTGCCGCTTGCACAAGTGCTTGATTCAGGTAAGTTGCCAGCCCCTAGGTTCACATCCTTGTGACTGGATTCCGGCAGTCCATGCCGGAATGA
>CAIODU010000301.1 GCA_903857165.1 uncultured Methylococcaceae bacterium
AGGCCGCTTGAACATCCAAAATTTTGGGCGGCATTCATTCTAGTCGGTGCGTGGTGATTAATTTTTTTATTTTAATAAGGGATTGCATGGCGGGTGTGTAAGCACCGACCTGATTCGATGCGGTTCCGTGGGGTTGGTAATTTAATCCAGAAATAGTTTTTTAAAACAGACCTTTCGCTTAACTGAAGAGGGAATCAAGATGAAGACTTTAAAACTGCATAAACGTGAAATATTGGGCGTTATCGGCCTATTTGCACTACTCCAAATGGGCCTTGCCAAACAAGCAATGTCAGAGGAATCTTGTGCAAATATCGTATCGGGTTCCCCATCTTCCCAATCAGGGACTAATAATCCCTCCTGTAGCAGCTACAGTGAATGTATTGGCTTGGGCCAGCAGTTATTACAACGAGGTGATTCAGCCCAAGCGGTAATTGCCTTTGAGCAGGCATCGAAAGATAATGGCTTGGATGATCGCAAAAAAAGCATTGCCTATGGCTGCATGGGTGTTGCCTATGAGTCGGTGCCGGACAAGGTAATGGCCGAGCAATATCTGAAAAAGGCATCTGTCATCTCAGGTCAAAGCATCAGTTGGATAGAGAAGGAATACAAGCATTTGCTTGTCTCGCAACCGGTGGTAAAGCAGGAATTCATTGAGCGCGCACTTCAACCGAATAACGAAATTGAAGGGATGGAAAACACGCCGAATACACAGGAAAATGCCCCAACGGGTGGCTCATCAGGAAGTCTAAATACGGCTGATGCTACCGAAGCAGGGACACCGCCTAAGGATTTGAATCTTACAGCCCCGGGAGTTGAGGGTCCTCGTGGAATTTTAATCGGTCGAGTTACACCTGAAAAGCAGCCTGAAAAAATAGTGACAGCCAGTAATCAAAGGTCGGATGATAATCCGAAAGTTGCGAATCTCACCAAACCAAAGCGTGCGGAAAAACCTCATGTATACATTCCTCCCACGACGGTAGCCAAGCGCCACCCGTCCGAAGTGCCTTCGCTCGACTTGCGCATTAATTTTGAATTGGACAGTGCGAACTTGACATCCGAGGGGAAAGCACAAGCGGATGAACTCGGCAAAGCCCTGCAAAAAATATTCCAAAAGGACGGCAATCAACATGCCGTGCTGGTTGGGCATACCGATATTAAGGGCGGTGAGGAATATAATAATCAACTTTCCGAGAACCGGGCCGCAGCCGTCAAGGCTTATCTGAGCAAGATTTATCCAGACTTGGCGGATAAATTGTCCGAACGGGGCATGGGCAAGCAGCAGCCACTCTATAGGGATATGGATGATGTATCGCAGCAGCTCAACCGCAGGGTCGAGGTAAAACTGAGCCGATCGGCTGAATAACGCTTGGGCATGTTGAGTATGTCAAAGGAATAAAGCCCGTGACGGTTATCCTTGAAGTCATCAGTTACAAGGGGGTTCCGCCTGTCAGTCCCAAAAGTGTCCGTTTTGACGAAAGTGGCGGGTCGATTGGGCGCTCCTTCGACAATCATTTGGCGCTCCCCGATGATGAAAAGGTCATTTCCCGCCACCATGGCGACATCCGATTTGAAAACGGGGTGTATGTCTATTGCGATGCCAGCACAGGCGGCACTTTGCTGTGCAATGAAAACCGCTTGTTGGGGCATGGCGACTCCGTGGCCTTGGCCGATGGCGATCTTCTGAAGGTGGGCGAATATGAGCTGCAAGTCAAGATTGAGCAGGAGGCGCAGCCGTTCCCCGGGCTTTTCACGGGGTTGGGAGAACCTCAGGGGTTTGGGAATCATGCTGCCGAAAATGCATTCGACATCAACATCTCCTCGATATTCAACGACAGGGAGCCGCCACCGTCGGTATTGGCACAGGATGCATCAAATCTTCGGCCAGAATTTCACGGAAGCTACATGGATCAACCAGATGCGGCTCCATTCCAACAGAATTTCACACCGCCTGGCATCCAATCGATTCCCGAGGATTTTTCTTTTGACAGTAGTTTGCGGGATGGGCCGGTTTTGCCTCCTGCCGCTTCGCCCAAAACTGACAGCTTCGAATTTCCCGACGACTGGTTTGGCGATTTGGGGCGTGAACCGGGTGGGTCTGAAGGCAATCAAACTCCTGCACCAGCGTATCCCAGTACTCCGCTAGAACCGCCGCAGGCGGACATTTTTCCCGAATCACAATTCAGTGCCGGTATTGGCAATGGGGCTCCAAACCGTTTGGATGCATCGGAACCGAAACCTTTAGTGTTGGAGAAGGGCAAAGACGAACCGGCCCCGTTTTCCGGCGAAATGGGTCAATTTGACCACAACTTATTATTTGACGATGACGAACATCCCCCGGCACAGGTCGAATCGGGTGTCAAGCGCCTGGAGGCTGGATCGGAAGCTTTTTCCGAAGCATCTTCTCCGGTAATCGACCTGCCTAAACCTGGACGCCCAACGCCACCTTCGAGAGTCACACCTGCGGTGTTGTCGGCACAGGCCGAACCTGCGCCGCCCGTTGTCCAGCCTCAGCCGCCTTCACCGGCATCTGATACCGCAAGGGTGGACATGTTCCAATGTTTCTTGGAGGGGGCGGGGTTTGCTGAATTCCCCAAGATGACGGTGGAAGAACAGGCGGGTGCAATGAAGGCGCTGGGGGAGGTTTACCGCGGCATGGTCGAAGGCATGATGATGATATTAAGGGCCCGCACGGAAGAAAAAGGTGAGATTCGTGCCGACAGGACGACCATTAACAGGGAAAAAAACAATCCGCTAAAGTTCTTGCCGCTGGCGGAAGATGCCATGAAAATCATGATATCGCGTAAACATCCCAGCTACATTGATGCGACGCTGGCGGTTAGGGAAGGTTTTGCTGACATCATGAAGCACCAAATGGCGATGCGTGCGGGCATGCAGGCTGCGGTAGGCGAAATTTTAAAGCGATTTGAACCCTCTGGTTTCGAGAAGCGGTTTGATGAAGGCATCGTCTTTCAGAAAAAGACCAAGTGCTGGGATGCCTACAGCAAGGCTTATCCCAGCCTAGTGGTCGAGGCCATGGATAATTTATTGGGCGACACCTTCGGCAAGGCCTATGAAGATCAAATGAGGATGTTGCGCGACTCGCGCGACAAGCGTTAATCCATTCACTTAACCTTGGGGAGCTTATGTCCGAATACAGCAGGGTTGTCTGGTCAGAGGGGATGTTTCTCAGGCCACAACATTTCCAACAGCATGACCGATACATCGAGAATTTGGTCAATGGCCGTTGTTTGGGATTGCGTGGCTTTGACTGGGGTTTTAGATCATTGAACTTGGACCATGGGCAACTGGCCATAGGTCGTCTAGCCCTGCTGGAGTGCCGTGGCGCGTTCCCGGACGGCACGCCGTTCGATTTGCCTGATCAGGACGAATTGCCCTTATCTTTGGAAGTGCCCGAGGGTGTGCAGAACAACCGGGTCTACTTGGCACTGCCGCAGCGGCGGCCCGATTCGTCTGAGATCGATAGCGAGGCGTTTTCCGACAGTCTGGCCCGTTACCGCTTGCGCGAACGGGAGGTGCGCGACCACAATAGCGGCGCGGACGGACGTTATCCGGTCCAAATTGGAGGCTTGCGCACCCGACTGATGCTCGAGCGACAGGAACGGTCGGGGTATGTCTGCCTGGGGGTGGCGAAGATAGTGGAAGTGCGGGCGGACAAGACGGTGGTTTTGGACGAAAAGTTTATCCCGCCCATACTGAAGTGTTCGGCGACGACAGTGCTGAATGGGTTCCTGCGCGAATTGCACGGGTTGTTGCACACCCGTGGCGAGGCCTTGGCCGGAAGGGTGGTCGAATCGGCGCGCGGCGGGGCATCGGAAATCGCCGATTTCTTGCTGCTTCAGGCCATCAACCGCTATCAACCGCTGTTGGAGCATTTGGGTGTGACTGCGGCCTTGCACCCGGAGGATTTTTTTCGCTTAGGGTTGCAAATGGCTGGGGAATTGGCGACATTCTATAAACCCAGCAAAAGGCCGGCCAACTTTAATGCCTACAACCACGACGATCTGCAAGCGACATTTGAGCCATTGATTGAAGAATTGCGCCAACTGCTGGGCATGATCTTGGAGCAGAATGCGATTCAAATTCCTTTGACGCAACCTAGGCCCGGGCTTTATGCCGCCAGGCGACCGGATGTCAATTTGCTGGACAGCGCCATTTTCGTGCTGGCGGTCAAAGCCAGTGTCACGCCGGAAATGCTGCGGTCCCATTTCCCGCCGCAGGTAAAGATCGGGCCGGTCGAGATGATTCATGAACTGGTCCGTGCGTCATTGCCGGGCATTCCCATCAGTTCCTTGCCGGTGGCACCGAGGCAGCTTCCCTATCATGCGGGATTCTCATATTTCGAGATGAACAAACAGAACGATTTGTGGAAAAAGATGTCCTCGGCGGGAGGCTTCGCCTTTCACATAGGCGGCAACTTCCCCGATCTTGAACTTGAATTCTGGGCAATCAAAAAAGGATAAACCTGTGAGCCAAGACGATCCCTTTACCCCGTTCGGGGATGACGACAGGACTATGATCCGACGGCCATCGCCGGGGGGGCGTGTGCGACCCAACCCCGCTGAAGATCCGACCAATGTACCTTCATACACACCCGGGACGCCCGCCCCCGCATTGCCCCCGCAGGACTTTAATCTCCAAGGGAGCCTTCGCTCGGTGTTTGGGGGAAATCCCTTAACCGCTGCGGCTTTATCATTGCTTTCCTTGGCTTCCCGGCTGCGCAACACGGCATCGCATCGTGACATCGCCGGATTGCAGCATCAGTTGGTGGGTGAAATGCGCGGTTTCGAGAACCGTATCCTCCAGCAGGGAGTGACGCAAGAGCATACCCGCATGGCCAGTTATGCACTGTGTTCACTGTTGGACGAATCCATACTTAATACACCTTGGGGTGCGCAGAGCATCTGGGGGCAGCAGAGCCTGCTCATCCTGTTCCACAAGGAAGCTTGGGGGGGGGAAAAGTTCTTCCAAATCGCTGACCATATCATGCGCAGCCCCGCTCAGAATATATATCTGATCGAACTGTGTTATTTATGCCTGAGCTTGGGATTCCAAGGTAAATTCAGTCAATCCAAGACGGGCGGTGTCAACGAATTGGAAAAATACCGCTTGGAGCTTTACCAGTTGATCAAGCGGGTTAGGGGCGATTTCGAGCGAACATTGTCACCGCGCTGGCAAGGGCTTAAGGATGTGCGCAATGCCTTGATGAAGTTCGTGCCACTGTGGGTGGTGGGTGCGGTTGCCGGTGCCATCCTGTTGTTGGCTTACATGGCCTTTTTGTTTTCGATTAGCAGTGTCTCTGACGAAACCCTGTCGCATCTTTCCGCATTGGGCAGGGAGAAAATCAAGACCGCAGCACCTCTGCCGCCCTCCATCACCAAGGCCGCCGTACCCGGAAGGCAAGAACGGTTTACAGTGCTATTAAAAGATGAGATCGGTAAAAACATGGTTGAAGTCATTGATGACCGGACACTGCGTATTCGCAATTCTTTCCCCGCAGGGAGTGAACAAGTCAAACCGGAGTTTGGTCCGATGCTGAGAAAAATTGCCGCAGAATTGGCTGCTGGGCAAGATAGGGTGTTGGTCACCGGGTACACAGACGACAAACCCATCCGTAGCGTCAGGTTCCCATCCAACTATGACTTGTCGATTGCCCGCGCCAAGAATGTGGCGGACAAATTGGTAGGGACGGGCGGGCTCAACGCCGGCAACGTGAAGTCCAAGGGAAAGGCTGATGAAGATAGTTTGGTTCCCAACGACACGCCGGAACATCGCGCCCTCAATCGGCGCGTGGACATCTCGATCCAGTAGGGGAAGATTGTGAAAGGCTTGATTGGTTTTTTGACAAACAAATGGGTGGTTCAATTTTTCGGCCTACTCGCTTTGGCGCTGTTGATTTGGTTCGCATGCCCCATAATCTCTGTCGACGGCAAGGTGCCTTTGGAGTCCGAATTTGCGCGGATTCTGACAATTGCCGCGATATTCCTGACTTGGCTGATTTTTCGCCTAGTCATGCACATCCTCACCGGACGCAAAGAACGCCAGTTGATGAGCGAACTTGCCGGGGCGGATTCCGGCAAATCTGCGGAACAACAAGCTTCAGAAGAGGAAGTCGAAACACTGACGCACGGCTTTGAAGATGCGCTGCAAGTTCTGCGTGAGTCTAGGGCGCAAGGCAAGGGCGGCAAGCAGAACCTTTATGAATTGCCTTGGTATGTGATCATCGGCGCTCCAGGTTCCGGCAAAACCACGGCATTGGTCAATTCGGGCCTCAAATTCCCGCTGGCCGAACGTCTTGGCAAGAACTTCGTCAAGGGGGTTAGCGGCACCCGCAATTGTGACTGGTGGTTTACCGACGAAGCCGTCCTGCTGGACACCGCCGGCCGATATACCACGCAGGATAGCCATCAGGCTGTCGATGCTGCCGCATGGCAGGGTTTTCTACAGTTGGTGAAAAAATACCGCCCGCGCCGTCCGCTCAATGGTGTCCTAGTCACGCTGAGCCTTGCTGATTTGCTCCAGCAAACCGAGGAGGAGCGCAACCAACATGCCGCCGCTGTGCGCCGCCGGGTATTGGAATTGTATCAATTGTTGGGGGTTCGCCTACCCATCTACATGATGTTCACCAAAACCGATTTGGTGGCTGGTTTCACTGATTTTTTCGTCGATTTTTCGCAGGAAGACCGCGAGCAGGTGTGGGGGGAAACCTTCCCTGCCGATGATCCGGCACATCCCCAGGATTGGATTGGTAAATTCGATTCCGCTTTCGACGAATTGTTGCAGCGATTGAACAGCCGGACACTGACGCGAATCCAAGAAGAGCGCGACATCCAACGCCGCAGCCAAATTCTGGATTTTCCGCAACAAATGGCGTTGCTGAAACCCAGCATGCTTGCTTTTCTGCAAAAGACATTCTCGCCCAATCGGTTTGAGGAACCCTTTTTACTGAGAGGCATATATTTTACCAGCGGAACACAGGAAGGCACCCCCATCGACCGCATCATGGGCATTCTGGCCGGTGCGTTTAAACTGGATCGCCAGTCTAGCCCCATATACAGCGGTCGCGGCAAGAGTTATTTCCTTACTCGCCTGTTGAAGGAAGTGATTTTTCCAGAGGCGGAATTGGCCGGGGCCGACCCTCGCGTTGAGCGGCGGCACAAGCTTATGCAATTGGGAGCGTTGGCAGCCGCCACAATATTGACTTTGAGTGTGATTGGTTTGTGGATAATCAGTTATAACTTGAATAAATCAGCCATCGCCAAAACGGAAGGGCAAATAACCCTGTATCGGGCGGTCGACGGCGCCCCCGCCGACTCACAATCCAATTTCAAGCAGCTGCTGCCCAAGCTTGACGCATTGCTGGCGGTCAAGGGCATCTGGGATGACACCGGCTTAATGTCCCGCTTCGGCCTCTATCAGGGCGGCAAGTTGGAAGCAGGTGCCGATGATGCTTACGAGGAACTGTTGCGCGGCTACTTCCTGCCATCCATCGTCAGTCGACTGGGGGATCGGATAAGGGGCAAACCCGATGTGTTGTTACTGAAAGCCTACCTGATGTTTGGCCAGCCTGAAAAACTTGACTCCAAAGTGGTGGAGGCAGTCGTAATGGCAGACTGGAATCTGACATTCAACTCGGAACCGGAAACCGTCGCCAAACTGACGGCCCATCTGCAAAATCTCTTGCAATTAAAGTTGGAAGGAATCCAATTGGATCAAAATTTGATTGCCGATGTGCGGGTCAAACTTACCCAAATCCCCCCAGAACAGCAATGCTATGAAAGTTTCAGGGCCGAAAATAGCGTTGAACGCTCCCGCGATTTCAACCTTGCGGAGGCGGTAAAACCGAACGGACAAAAAGCTTTTTCCTTGCCTGACCGAAAAGACCAAGGGTTTGGGGCCATACCTGGGTTATTCACTGCTTGGGGTTATGGGGAGTTCCTGAAAAACAGTGTGCCTTTTGTCAAAGGGTGCATGGAACAGAACTGGGTGTTGGGCATTCCCGAGTCCACATCCGATCCACGCGAAATTGACCGTCTTCGCGAGAAAGTGAAACTTATCTACCTGCGGGATTACCAAAGATACTGGTCGGGAATATTAACAGGCATTAAACTTCTTCCGGCACAAAACATGAGCCAAACCATCAATCTATTGGATGTTTTGTCCAGACCCGACTCGCCCTTGCGACTGTTGTTGGGGGCGGTGGAGAAAAACACGTCGTTGACTAAAATTTCTTCTACTTTGTCGCAAGTGGGCGGGAAGGCCATGCCAGTGCCAGACGAACAGACCCGCAAATTGCTTGAAGCCGCCAAACAGGTCGCCGGGTTTGATACCGCTTCGTCTGCGGATCCGGTGCGTTTGTTGGAAAAATATTTTGAACCCTTGAATGTGTTGGTCCGAGGGGAGGCGGACAAGCCAGTGCCATTGGATGCCGTGCTGAACAAAGCGAAGGAACTGCGTGATTATTTCATGCAAACCGGCGGGGTGGCACAGGCTCTAAAGGGTGCGGGCGGAAGCGACGTGGTTGGGTCTGCGAAGATGGAGTTTGCCAGGTTGCCGGAGCCGGTTAGAAGCTGGCTGATGTCTCTGACTGATGCGGGGGTCACTTTGGGCCTGCTTGAAACGACGAAGGCAGTGGAGAAGGCGAAAAAGGAAGAAGCGGAAAAGAAAAAGGAAGCAGCGGAAAAGAAACAAAAAGAAGCCAACAAGAAATTGAAAGAACTAGGGATAGCAGGGGAGGGCGGTGCGGGGGGCGGCGGGGCGTCCCGGTGCGAGACGGCATTTGGCGGTCGTTATCCATTTGTCAGAAGCAGCCAGCAAGACACCCCTTTGGCTGATTTCAGTAAGTTTTTTTCCCCCAACGGCATCATCGATCAGTTTTTCCAAGCCAGCCTGAAGGATTTAGTCGACACCTCCACGCCCCAATGGCGGCAGAAGCCGTTGGATGACCAATCCCCCGTGTTGTCACCGGCGGCGATCCACGAGTTTCAACTTGCCGCAAAAATCCGCGATGCCTTTTTCTCCGCCGGTGGCCTGATGCCTACGGTGCAGTTCGATTTGAAGCCTTTGGAGCTTGATCCAAACGCCGATAGTTTCCATCTATTCATTGAGGGCCAGGAAATCGTCTACCGCCACGGCGCCGAACAAGTGACGCGAATCCAATGGCCGGGTCAGGCGGCCGGGTCAGGCGCACGCATCGTGTTCGAAAAACCCGACAAGAGCCAAGCCGTCCTTGGCAAGGAAGGGCCTTGGGCAATGTTTCGCTTGTTCGACAAATCCTCGTTGCAATCGACGGGGAGCCAAGATCAGTTCAATCTGACTTTTCAGGCCGAAGGGCTGAGCGCACGTTTTGAGTTGCGCACGGTCAGTGTGAACAACCCCTTTAGCCTTGGCGACTCTTTGAGTTTCCGCTGCCCGGAGTCCTTGTGATGAATGCTGTACTGCAGCAGGGTTTCTATGGCAAATTGCCAGTCCTTGGCGACTTTGTGACACGCCGCCTGCCTAATGCATTTGTCACAGTCTGGGATCAATGGCTACAGAGCGCGATAGCCGCAAGCCGGGAGCAACTTGGGGAGTTATGGCTTGATACTTACTTGTTTTCTCCCATTTGGCGTTTTGGCCTTAGTCCTGGAATATGCGGCGAAAATGCCTGGGCGGGTATATTGATGCCCAGCGTTGACAAGGTCAACAGACATTATCCACTTACCATGGCGTTTTCTGTGGCCGATGCCGAAATTCTGGCCTATTTATTTGGCACCAAAGAGGGAGCGCTTTGGTTTGACGAGTTGGAAGAATTGGCATTATCCTGCTTGGATGGTTTGGGGGTGGATGCCATTGACGAGCGCTTGCAGTCTATTCACATGCCCTGTTTTTCTCCGGCTTGCCCTGCGGTGACTGTACCAGCCACATCGGGTGCAACCAAAGGAAAATCCGCTTTCCATGTAAGCACACAAAACTTTGAGCAAAGTCCCTCAATATTCATGGAGTTGTCTGCTTCCTTGTTGAACCGGTACATCCCTTTGCATAGTCTCTGGAGCCCTCTTCGATCAGATAACATTACCCCTGCACTGTTGGTTTGCGATGGATTGCCGCCTATTGACACCTATGTTGCCTTGCTGACGGGTGAGTGGGCGCAGCGTGGATGGGCTTTGCAAAGCTGCGCGGTCCGTGTTTTGACAGAAAAATCTGAAATTCGGACAGGAACTCAGACAGGAACGAAGATCCGGGATAGCGGCAAAATAATTCCATTTTTTGAGCTTGAAGTGACGACACGCCCACGCAGGCCAAGGGCTTTTTGGCGCTGGCGGTCTTGGGGCTTTAGTGTCGTGGGGATGCGGCGCAAGCTCAACGAGGATGCCATGATCGATAGGTCTGAGATCGGTTTGTGGGCGGTCGCAGACGGCATGGGGGGGCATCAGGCAGGCGATGTGGCCAGCCAGTCAATTGTCGATGCGCTTTCATCGGTTAAGTTCACCGTCAATCTTAATGAATTTGCAAGCCGTGTCGACAAATCCTTGCAAGAAGTGAATTCGGGGCTGTGCCGACTGGCTGCGGAAAGTGGGGAGGAGAATCAAATCATCGGTAGTACTGTGGTTGTACTGCTGGCGGAAGGAAAACAATGCATCTTCCTGTGGGCGGGGGACAGCCGGCTTTACCGTTTTCGAGATGGGAAGCTGGAGCAATTGACACAAGACCATTCTTTGTATGATGATTTTGTCCGTGAAGGATTGGTTGGCCCTGGCAATTTGGCGGAATCAGGGCGGTGCAATATCATCACCCGCGCGGTGGGGGCAAGTGAATCCCTGCTACTGTCACGCGGTGAATGCCAAGTGCAAGATGGCGATGCTTTCCTGTTGTGCAGCGACGGCTTGGATAAGGAGTTGACACGCGAGGAAATCGAATTAGTCTTTAGTGAAAACCCAAAGGGCGAGGTTGCCAGGATTTTGATCGAGCAAGCGGAGAAACGGGGTGCCAGAGATAACGTGACTGTCGTGGTTGCCGAGGCATCTTGCACAGAAAGCGGCATGCCATGAGCCGATATTGACCCAAACCATCATTCCGGGGTGGTTAAAGTGTCATATTTGCGTTGAAAGCCAAATGATTTTGGACAGTTTGCCGGGTACGCGGTTTTGATTTTACCAATCCGGTGATATTCAACTAACACAAATCGATAATTTCGGCTACAATCAGATGGCATACACTTTTTTTGAGAAAGGGACAATTGTGGCTTCATTAGATATCGAATCACTGTTAAAGGCAATTTCCGAAGATGCACCGTGCGGAGCCGATCTGGGATATGACCCGGATTTCACCGCAATGGAAAACGAGGCCAAGGGTACGCCGGAAAGGCAGGCAGGCAATAGCGTCGAACCGGCGTTACCGCCAAACTGGAAAGATCTGCGGAAGATGCTCTTGGAGCTTATGGCACGGACACGCGATTTGCGTCTATTGGTTGAATTCGCCCGCACCATCTTAAACCAAGAGGGGGTAAGCGGTTTGAAGGGGGGCCTTGAGTTGTTGCGGAAGAGCGTGGAGAGCTATTGGGATACCATCCATCCCCAGCTTGATCCAGAAGATGACAGCGATCCTACCAACCGAGTCAATATACTGATGGCTTTGTGTGATAGGGATAATTTTCTTCTTCCGCTGCTCAATGCGCCCTTAGTGGAGTCCCGAGTGGTTGGGCGTTTTTCGTTGCGCGATGTCCAGTTTGCCACTGGCAAAACTCCACCTCCAAAAGGGCAAACGCCCGTTCAGTTGGCTATGATCCAAGGCGCATTTTCAGAGGTGCCGCCGGAAAGCGTGAAAGCCACGCATGAGGCGCTGAAAGACAGCTTGGGTGATGTCAACGGCCTTGAAAACTTCATAACTCAGCAGATCGGGGTGGGCAACGCACCGAGCTTTGCGCCAATTAGGGATATGCTGAAAGAAGCCTTGCATTTTGTCGATGAGCAAATGGAGCGTTTGGGATTGAACAAGGGGGCAGACAGCGAAGAGGCTGAAACCGGCGGCTCCTATCCCTTGGATTCGAACGGGGGGGGAGGCGCGATGAAGCCCTCTGCAGGCCAAATGGGCGGTATTAATAATCGGCAGGATGTCGTGCGGGCGCTTGAACTCATTTGCGAGTATTATGCTAAACAAGAGCCTTCCAGTCCGGTGCCCTTGCTGGTGCGCAGGGCGAAACGGCTGGTGACGATGGATTTTATGGAGATCCTTCAGGATTTGGCCCCTAGCGGAATCAGCCAGGTGGACATAATCAAGGGGCCGGATTCGCCGTAACCCTGGTGCATGCTTTAAGTATGCTTTCCTTTTTTAACTCATTAGAGGTTTAAGATGGCTGAAAGTAGTCAGAAATTCATACAGAGGAATCGAGCGCCCCGCGTCCAGATTGAATATGATGTGGAGCTATACGGTTCACAGAAAAAAGTCCAACTGCCTTTCGTGATGGGGGTGTTGGCGGATCTGTCGGGTAATCCGTCGGAGGCATTGCCCCCGGTAAGCGACCGTAAAATGTTGGAAATTGATGTGGACAATTTCGATGAGCGGTTAAAAGCCATGAAGCCAAGGGTGGCTTTTCAGGTTCCCAATACCCTCACCGGGGATGGCAATCTCAATGTTGACCTCACATTTTCCAGCATGGACGACTTTTCGCCGGCGGCCATCGCCCAGAAAGTCGACGGTTTGAAGGAATTGCTGAATGCGCGAACCCAGCTTTCCAATCTGATTACCTACATGGACGGCAAATCCGGGGCTGAGGAACTCATCGGCAAGATACTTAAAGATTCCAGCGTGTTGCAAGCTTTGGCCTCCGCGCCAAAATCTGCCGCAGACGCACCAGCAGAAGCACCGAAGGAGGAGTAAGACTATGATCGAATTGGAAACCCAGAAACTAGCCGAACTTGGTTTGACGGAGGAAGGCGATTTTTCATCGCTGCTTAACAAACAATTCAAACCGAAATCGGATCGAGCCAAGGATGATGTGGAAATGGCGGTTTCAACCCTCGCCGAATATGTGCTCAAAGGCGTTGCCACGGTCTCCGACGATACCATCAAAAGCATCCAAGCCATCATCGCCGAAATTGATCGCAAGCTGACCGAACAGATCAACCAGATTCTCCATCACGAGGAATTTCAAAAGCTGGAAAGCGCTTGGCGGGGACTGAGTTATATGGTGAACAACACCGAAACTGACGAGAACCTCAAAATTCGAGTCATGAACATTTCGAAAAAGGAATTGGCGAAGACCTTGAAGAAGTTCAAGGGCATCTCCTGGGATCAAAGCCCCCTGTTCAAGAAGCTTTACGAGGAGGAATTCGGCCAATTCGGTGGCGAACCCTTCGGTTGCCTGGTGGGGGATTACCATTTTGACCATTTCCCCCCCGATGTCGAACTGTTGATGCAGATCTCCCAGATTTCCGCCGCAAGCCATTGCCCCTTCATATCCGGTGTGTCCCCGACCACCTTGCAAATGGAATCCTGGGCCGAACTGGCCAACCCGCGCGATTTGACCAAAATCTTTTTAACGCCTGAATATGCCTCATGGCGATCCCTGCGCGAATCTACCGACTCCCGCTATCTCGGCCTAGCCATGCCACGATTCTTGGCCCGACTTCCCTACGGCGAAAAGACCAACCCGATTGATGAGTTCAGCTTCGAAGAAGACACGTCGGGAGCGAACAGCAGCAAATATAGCTGGGCGAATTCGGCTTACGCCATGGCGACCAACATCAACCGCTCGTTCAAACTTTACGGTTGGTGTTCGAGGATACGCGGCATAGAATCCGGTGGCGCGGTGGAAAATTTGCCGGTGCATGCCTTTCCTACCGACGACGGCGGCGTGGACATGAAATGCCCGACGGAAATTGCCATCAGTGACCGTCGCGAGGCAGAATTGGCCAAAGCCGGCTTCATGCCGCTGATCCACAAGAAGAACTCCGACTTCGCCGCGTTCATCGGTGCGCAATCCCTGCACAAGCCTGCGGAATATGAAGACCCTGACGCCACTGCGAATGCCAACCTGGGTGCGCGCCTCCCCTATTTGTTCGCCACCTGCCGTTTCGCCCACTACCTGAAATGCATCGTCAGGGATAAAATCGGATCATTCAAGGAAAAGGACGACATGCAGATGTGGCTGAATAATTGGATCATGCAATATGTCGATGGCAACCCGGCGACTTCTAGCGAAACCACCAAGGCCATGAAGCCATTGGCGGCTGCCGAGGTGAAGGTGGAGGAAGTCGAAGGCAATCCGGGGTATTACCGGTCACAATTCTTTTTAAGGCCGCATTACCAGTTGGAAGGATTGACTGTGTCGTTGCGCTTGGTTTCAAAACTTCCCTCTGCCAAGGGGGGGTAAATCCAGATTGCCCTTGAGTCGTCCGGTCTCAGGGGCATAGGTTCGACTAGTGACCGGACAAAACACTTGCAATTAACCTAACACGGTAACAAAGGAGAAACATCATGGCTGTTGACATTTTTTTGAAAATTGAAGATCCGCCAATTAAAGGCGAGGCTTTGGACGACAAGCACAAGGATGAAATCGATGTGCTGGCTTGGAGTTGGGGTTTGTCCAATTCCGGCAACGCCCAAACGGGTGGCGGTGCGGGTGCGGGTAAAGTCAATGTGCAGGATCTATCGGTCACCAAATACATTGAGAAGTCCACGACCGATCTGTTCCTGTCCACCTGCAATGGCCAGCATCACAAGACAGCGACGTTAACGGTGAGAAAAGCCGGTACGAACCCGGTCGAATACGTGAAAATCACCATGACCGAAGTGTTGATCACGTCTTTGAGCACGGGCGGTTCCGGCGGCGAAGATAGGCTGACCGAAAACCTCTCCTTGAATTTTGCCAAATGCAAAGTGGAATACACCCCGCAGAAGACTGATGGTTCGGCGGAAGCGACGCAGACCGTTGGATGGGATATTGCCGCAAATGTCAAGATGTGATTGACGGCTTGTCTTCGGAAATTATGCGCCCGCCTTTGTTGCGGGCGCATTTTCTCTGAACGTTTGATTAGTATCCAGGCTTAAGGGGTTCACAATGTCATCATTGCTTGCGGAAAGTCAATTAAACCAAGGCAACTTGCCTGAGGCTCTGACCAGCTTACAGGAACAAATCCGGAAAGATCCCTCCAATGCCAAGCTGAGGGCTTTCTTGTTTCAATTGCTTTCCGTGCTGGGGCAGTGGGAACGCGCACTGACCCAACTCAAAGTGGTTGGGGAACTGGATGCCTCTTACTTGCTGATGGCACAGACTTATCGCGAGGCAATCATGTGCGAAGCCTTGCGAGCCAAGGTTTTTGCAGGCACTTCCTCGCCATTGATATTCGGTGATCCGCAACAATGGGTGGCACTTTTAGTGGAGGGACTGCGCCTTGATGCCGAAGGGCATCACCAGGAGGCAAAAACATTGCGCGACCAGTCATTTGAATTGGCGCCTGCCACCTCAGGAACCATCAACGGGGTGAGTTTTCAGTGGATCGCAGACGGTGATAGCCGTTTGGGGCCAGTTTTGGATGCCGTCGTCAATGGCCGCTATTATTGGATACCCTTCCAGCAAATTCTTAAAATCGAAATTGAAGAACCTGCCGATCTGCGCGATGTCGTGTGGATGCCGGCCCAATTCACTTGGGCAAACGGCGGCAGTTCCAGTGGATTGATCCCCACCCGTTATCCAGGATCAGAAAATTCCAAAGATTCCATGATCCAGCTAGGGCGTAAAACCGAATGGGAGGAGTTTTTTGAAGGGGCCTATCGGGGTACGGGGCAGCGCATTTTGACGACAGACAGTGAAGAGTACGGGATAATGGATGCCCGCCAAATCGAATTGAATATGAAGGAAGAATAATGGCGGAATTGCTTCCGTCGGAACGATTGCAGCCTTCTTTGCTGGATCGCCTGTGCGATGACGAACCCGGCGATAGACAAGAGTCCCGTGAACAACGCGTACTCTCGGTCCGGCGATTGCGGCAAAGTGTGCTTCGCGATATTGCCTGGCTGCTTAACGCGGTTTCGCTGGAATCGGTGCAAGGTTTGGGAAACTACCCAGAAGTGGCCAAGTCGGTATTAAATTTCGGCATACCGGATTTGTCTGGACATAGCCTGTCCGCCGGCGATATCGATGTAATAGAGAAGCGGATTCGCCAGGTGATGCTCGATTTTGAGCCGCGTATATTGTCGAATACTTTGCGCATCAAGGTCATCAGCACCGACTCTTATAACCATAATGCCATGAATTTCGACATTGAGGGCGATTTGTGGATGCAGCCAGTGCCTTTAAGGCTGTATCTGAAGACACAACTCGACCTTGAAACGGGTAATGTCGTGGTTGTGGACAGCGCAGGGTAGCACCGTGGATCCCCGCCTGTTAGATTATTACAATAGGGAATTGCGGCATCTGCGCGAGATCGGCGGCGAGTTTGCCGGCGAGTTTCCAAAAATAGCAAGCCGCTTGGCGCTGGATAGTTTTGAATGCGCCGACCCCTACGTTGAACGCTTGCTGGAAGGTTTTGCCTTCCTGGCGGCGCGTGTGCAACTAAAAATTGACGCAGAGTTCCCTCGGTTCACGAGTCATCTGCTTGAATTTGCCTACCCCCACTACTTGGCACCCACCCCATCCATGGCCGTAGTGCAGTTTAAACCCGATACCTCCGAGGCTAGTTTGCAGGATGGTTTGCCAGTGCTTCGGCATACTTCATTGAGAAGCCAGATCGGCAAGGGCGAGCAGACCGCTTGCGAATATCGCACCACCCAAGATATCACGCTCTGGCCTTTGGAAATCGTAGTGGCAGAATATTTGTCCAGTCCAAACGCCATCACCAACCTTGGCGCACCCAGCCTGCCCGGATTGAAAGCGGGCATCCGTTTGCGTTTGCGAACCACGACTGGCCAACCCTTCAACCAAATTGCCGTGGATACCCTGCCGATTTTCTTGCGTGGCAGCGGTTCATTGCCAGTGCAGTTATATGAGCAATTTCTGGCCAATGCATTTGCAGTGGCCGTATTGCCGACCAAAAAAGACGATGATTGGTGTGAGGTGATCACTAAAAGCCCGATTCGGATGATCGGGTTTGAAGACAGTCAGGCAATACTCCCCTTTGGCCCCCGTTCGTTTCAGGGATACCGTCTGCTGCACGAATATTTTGCCTTTCCGGAACGGTTTCTGTTCGTCGAATTGACCGGTTTGAGGGAGGCCGCCAGACGCTGCGAGACAGCGGAACTGGACTTGATTATCATGCTAGACCGACAGCAACCCAAGTTAATCAACTCCTTGGAACCAAGTCAATTTGCCCTGTTTTGCGTGCCTATCATCAATCTGTTTCCCCGTCGGGTGGACCGGATTCATCTGACCCAAATGGAACCGGAGTACCATGTCATCCCGGACCGGACCCGGCCTCTGGATTTCGAGGTTTACGAGTTGACCGAAGTCGTTGGGTACGGTGCCAACCAAAACGAGGAACGCGCTTTCCTGCCCTTTTACGGTTCCAACAGCGGTTACCGCCACCGCGCCGAAAATGCTTACTATACGATTGAAAGGCGTAAACGGCTGCTGTCCGCAAAGCAACGCCGACAGGGGCTACGTTCCAGTTATGTGGGTTCGGAAACTTACATATCCCTTGTGGATGCGATGGAAACGCCTTACAGCGGTGAATTGAAACAACTGGGATTGCAGTCGCTGTGTACCAATCGTGACCTGCCTTTGCACATGCCTGTGGGACAAGGGGCTACGGATTTCGATCTGGTTACCGGTGGAACCATCCGCTCCATCCGCTGCATCGCCGGCCCCACCAGGCCCAGGCCCTCCGTGGCGGGTGGCGCAGCGACTTGGAGGCTGATTAGCCATTTGTCGCTAAATTACCTATCTCTGATGGATACCGACAGACTTCAAGGTGCGGCGGCTTTGCGTGAAATGTTGACCTTGTACGGCGATCCTAACGACGATGCAGTGCGCAAGCAAATTGAGGGTGTCCTGTCCACGCAAACAAAGAATGTGGTGAGGCGGGTTGACGCGGTGGGCCCCATTGTTTTTGGCAGGGGAGTTGAAGTGACTGTTAAATTCGAGGAGTCCGCCTTCGAGGGAGGCGGTGCCTTTCTCCTTGGTGCGGTATTGGATCACTTTTTCGCACGTTATGCATCGCTCAATACATTCACCGAAACGGTGATAACCACCGCCGACCGTGGGGAGATCATGAGATGGCCGATCAGGATCGGGCGGCGTCAAACGCTTTAATCAATCTGCTTAAGGCAGAGCCTTGGCGCTTCGATTTTTTTCAGGCCATGCGCCTTATCGAGTGCCTTAACACCGACAAGCCTAGGTTGGGCAAATCCATCAAAGCCTCAGACGATCCCCTGCGCTTGGCGCAGGCGGTTGAGATGGATTTTGCGCCGAGTGCCCTGTCCGCCTGGAAGACGGGCAAGGAAGGTTTCCGCGATAGGCTGCTTGTCCGTTTTTTGGGGCTGTTTGGGCCTAATGGCCCCCTGCCACTCCATTTGACGGAATATGCCCGCGACCGCGCACACAATCACGGCGACAACACCTTAATACGTTTCGTGGATATTTTCCACCATCGCATGTTGTGCCTGTTTTATCGTGCCTGGGCGGACTCGCAGCCCACGGTACATTATGATCGAATTGAAAAAGGAGGCGAGGAGGATCGGTTTAGTGGTTATATTGGGTCGCTTTTTGGCATTGACGCGCCTTCCTTGCGTGAACGCGATGCCATGCCCGACCAGGCTAAACTGCATTTCGCGGGCCATTTCGCCTGCCAAACCCGGCATGCCGAAGGTTTGTGTTCCATCGTCGCGGATTTCTTCGGCATTGCCACAACGATTCTCGAGTTCGTCGGCGAATGGATGGACATCTCGCTCCATGAGCAGACCCGTTTGGGGATGCATGAGCAGGCGGGTAGATTGGGATTTTCCACGGTATTGGGCGCACAAGTGTACGGTTGCCAACACAAATTCCGCATTGTGCTAGGCCCGATGGACATGGGGCATTATCGGGGAATGTTGCCCGGGCAGCCCGGATTGGCCGAATTGGTCGCCATCGCGCGCAATTATATCGGCGATGAACTGGTGTGGGATGTAAACCTGATTTTGCGCAAGGATGACATTCCTCCGCTAATCATGGGTGGAGGGGCGCAACTGGGTTGGACAAGTTGGCTGGGCAACAAAAAAGAAGGCGCAGATGCCGACGATTTGACGCTGAATCCCTATTTCCAAGTCAGGGGCTGATATTACGCAGCGAACACCTGAAGGGTGGGCTTTGTTGTCTTCTGGATGTCCTTTGCAAGCTTGATCGACCAAATATCATTTTAACGAACTTAATAAGGGGAAATACTCCAATGACTGAAATCAACCGCGTCAAAGCCTTTGGCAAACTCAACCGGGTTTGCTACAAAAGTATTGAAAGTGCCACGGTATTCTGCAAATTACGGGGCAACCCTTATGTGGAACTGGTGCATTGGATGCACCAGATACTCCAGTTGCAGGATTCCGATTTGCACCGCATCGTCAAGGCGTTCGGCATCGACCCGGCACGGCTGGTAAAGGATCTCACCGAGTCATTGGAACGGTTGCCACGCGGTGCAACCTCACTATCCGATATTTCCTCGCATGTGGATGACGCAGTTGAACGAGGCTGGGTTTATGGCACCTTGTTGTTTGGGGAAAACCAAGTACGCAGTGCCCATCTCATCGTTGGCATGTTAAAAGATAGGGATTTGCGAAACCAACTGCTTGCCATCTCCAAGGAATTCGACAAGGTCAAGCTTGATTCTCTCACCGACCGTTACAACGAGGTCGTCGGCGGGTCGCCGGAAGAAGGTTTGTCCTCGACCGACGGTTCCCAAGTGGGTGGCGAAGCGGTTCCCGGCGAAGCCAGCGGGGCCATGTCCCCAGCGGCGATGGGCAAGCAGGAAGCGCTCAAGCAATTCACCGTCGATCTGACCGAACAGGCACGATCCGGCAAGATGGATCCGATCTACGGACGCGATGAGGAGATTCGCCAAGTCATCGACATCCTGATGCGGCGACGCCAGAACAACCCTATTCTCACTGGCGAAGCCGGTGTCGGCAAGACCGCCGTGGTGGAAGGTTTCGCGCAAAAAATCGTCGCGGGCGATGTGCCCCCCTCCTTGAGGGACGTTTCCTTGCGCACTCTGGATGTCGGCCTGTTGCAGGCTGGCGCAAGCATGAAAGGCGAATTCGAGCAGCGTCTGCGTCAAGTGATTGATGAAGTGCAGGCCAGCCCCAAGCCGATCATTTTATTCATCGATGAAGCCCATACCCTTGTCGGTGCGGGCGGCGCGGCGGGAACCGGCGATGCGGCGAACCTGCTTAAACCAGCCTTGGCGCGTGGAACCCTGCGCACGGTGGCGGCCACCACTTGGGCGGAATACAAGAAACACATCGAAAAAGACCCGGCGCTAACCCGTCGGTTCCAAGTGGTGCAAATTCAGGAGCCGAGCGAGGAAAAGGCCGTCCTGATGATGCGCGGCGTGGCTTCGGTGATGGAAAAGCACCATAAGGTAATGATTTTGGACGAGGCTTTGGAGGCGGCGGTAAAGTTGTCGCACCGCTACATCCCCGCTCGCCAATTGCCGGACAAGGCCGTCAGCTTGCTGGACACTTCCTGCGCTCGCGTCGCCATCAGCCAGTTCGCCGTGCCAGCCGAGGTGGACGATTGCCGTAAACGCATCATTGCACTGGAAATCGAATTGGAAATCATCGGCCGCGAGAAGGCCGTCGGCATTGACACCGCCAAGCGGGAAGACGCTGCCAATGAGAAACTCGCTGCCGAGCAGGAACGCCTGCAAACATTGGAAGCGCGTTGGAACTCCGAAAAGGGACTGGTGGAAAAAATTCTCGATCTGCGCGGCAAGTTGCGGGAAGGCGGTAAGCCGGTGGATTCCGCACTCCCCGCCACGACTGGGGATATCCAGTCGCCCATTCCCCCGGAGAGCCAGGCCGGGGGTGAACCTGCCGACCGCGAAGCGCTCCTAGGAGAGTTGAAAACCCTGCAAGACCAACTGCACGAACTCCAAGGCGAGACCCCGCTGATACTGCCCAGCGTCGATGCCCATGCGGTCGGCTCGGTGGTGCAGGACTGGACCGGCATCCCGGTGGGCCGCATGGTCAAGAACGAAATTGAGAACGTGCTTAAACTGGCGGACAACTTGGAGCAGCGTATCATCGGCCAGCGCCACGCTCTGGACATGATCGCCAAACGCATCCAAACCTCGCGTGCCGGCTTGGACAATCCCAACAAACCCATCGGCGTGTTCATGCTGGCCGGCACCTCCGGCGTCGGCAAGACCGAAACCGCCTTGGCCTTGGCGGAAACCCTCTACGGTGGCGAGCAGAACGTCATCACCATCAACATGAGCGAGTACCAAGAGGCGCACACCGTTTCAACGCTAAAAGGCGCGCCGCCCGGCTACGTTGGCTATGGCGAGGGCGGTGTGTTGACTGAAGCCGTGCGCCGTCGGCCTTATTCCGTGGTGTTGCTGGACGAGGTGGAAAAGGCACACCCGGATGTGCATGAAATCTTCTTCCAAGTCTTCGACAAGGGCTGGATGGAAGACGGCGAGGGCCGGGTCATCAGCTTCAAGAACACCTTGATTCTGCTGACCACCAACGCCGGCACGGAGATGATCACCAATCTGTGCAAAGACCCGGACCTGATGCCCGACCCGGAAGGCATTGCCAAGGCATTGCGCGAGCCGCTGTTGAAAGTATTCCCTCCCGCCTTGTTGGGCCGTTTGGTTGTCATCCCTTATTACCCATTGAACGACGAGATGATTGGCATGATCGCCCGCTTGCAACTGGGACGGATCAAAAAGCGCATCGCCGAAAGCCACAAAGTACCCTTCACCTACGACGACGAAGTCATCAAGCTGATTGCCAGCCGCTGTACGGAACTGGAAAGCGGCGGACGCATGATCGACGCGATACTCACCAATACGGTATTGCCGAAGATCAGTGAGGAGTTCTTGATTCGGATGATGGAAGGCAAACCTATCGAACGAGTGCATGTGAGTGTCGTCGACGGGGAGTTTGGGTATGAGTTTGAGTGAATTTGTCATTGGCTACCCAACTACAGTACAAAATGTAATATTTACTGTTTGCTAAAGAAGAATGTAACCGTTCACTCCCCCTTGGGAGCGCAGGCGTCTCGCCCGCTGAAATGGCGGCCAAGATGGCCGCGTTCCCAGGAAAAGGCAGGGGGGAGTGAACGCTTACATGTCAAGCAGCAATTCTCATTATGGCTCCATTGCCGTCATTCCGGCATGGATGCCGGAATCCAGTGCCACGGACGGTGACATGTCGTGCGTTAAGTGTTTGAAAAAGGCTTGATGGCGACCCCTAGATTCACATCCTTGTGACTGG
>CAIODU010000302.1 GCA_903857165.1 uncultured Methylococcaceae bacterium
TGGAGCGTCAAAGCTTGCTTTGACAGGCAAAGCAAGCTTTGCCTTTCCAATCTCAAGTCAAAGCAAGCTTTGACGCTCCGTAGTGTTAGGCGGTAAGTCATCGTCTCATGCAGCTTTCACATCCGTGCGTAACATCAGTTCATCATTCGGCGGAACCCGTCCTTGGTCCCGCCCTAGTGCCTTGCTCAAAACCATTTACCTTTGCTTTTTCTTGCCACCTTTTTTGATGGGGGCGATTTGTTGAGTGTAATCAGGAACCGGCGATTCTTGCTGATGTGTCAATGCGACCAATTCATAGGTGTGTGTAGGTTTGTACTTCATGCACCACAAAAGTGGAACCAAGGCAAAAACGCCGCCTACGATGGCCCCAACGTCCGGCACTTCGCTTCGCGTCAAAGTCGTTTGGAATTCCTCGTAGCCTTCCTTCTTGATTTTAAGTTGAACGGCACTACCGACAATCTTAGTATCAGTGTAGGTAAAAGGGGTCGTTCCTGCCTTTTCACCGTTAATGTACAAAGTCGCCCCCGCAGGAGTGGAATCTATTTTTGTGGTACTGGCACAAGCGGTAATCAATGCGGCAGTAGCCAGAATCACTAAAGTTTTAACGGTAAGATTTGTGTTGTTTTTCATTTCCATTGCTTCTCTGTTGTTATTTAAGCCAAGTAGGTCGGGCGCGTTTCTTTGCGTTGCGCCCGACGATTCGATGTCGGGCAACAAAAAGACGTTGCCCGGCCTACCCGGTTAGGAGCGAATTGCATGGGGATGATTGCAATATTCGCATGTAAAAGCAATCAAATTTTTGTCTGGCAATGGCCTCTTCATTGTCCGGCAATCCTGGTGAAATACTAAACGCAAAATCAAACGCCCGATTCAGCCATCTAACCCCCCACCGAAATGCTCATGACACCGCTCCACTGCCCGACCGGCTCGTCATGCAAGCGATAGATGGCTTTGTACTTCCACATTGACGCTCCGCACTACACCCTACACCAATTAAATCCGCACCGTTTACCCGCTCGGTCTTCCCCCCTAGGCCAAAAACGATTAACCTTCTCCTGTTTGTTTAACGAATTGCGCCGCGTTTGGCGGCGCGTAATCATCTGACGAGGAGTTAAAACTGATGCGAATAGGCATACCCAAAGAGAGTCACGAGGGTGAAAAACGTGTGGCAACCACGCCGGAAGCGGCGGGGAAGCTCCAGAAGCTGGGCTTCACCGTCGCGGTCGAAACCGGTGCCGGTGCGGCATCCGACTATTCCGACGAGGCTTACCAGGCGGTGGGCGTGGAAATAATCGGAGACACCAAGACCTTGTATGACACCTCCGATATCGTGCTGAAGGTCCGCGCCCCGGACTTGGGCAGGGGTGAAGTGGATTTACTGCGGGAAGGCGGCAATCTCATCAGCTTCATTTGGCCGGGGCAAAACCCCGAACTGCTGGAGAAACTGGCGGCAAGGAAGGCAAGCGTGCTCGCCATGGATATGGTGCCGCGCATCTCGCGCGCCCAGAAGCTGGATGCCTTAAGCTCCATGGCCAATATTGCCGGCTACCGGGCGGTGGTTGAAGCGGCCCATGAATTTGGCCGTTTCTTCACCGGCCAAATCACTGCCGCCGGCAAGGTGCCCCCGGCGAAGGTCTTCATCATCGGCGTCGGCGTTGCCGGCTTGTCGGCCATCGGCGCGGCCAGCGGCATGGGTGCCATCGTCCGAGCCTCCGACACCCGGCCCGAAGTCAAGGACCAAGTCAAGTCTTTAGGCGCTGAGTTTGTCGAAGTGGATTACCAGGAGGAAGGCACTGGCGTGGGCGGTTATGCCAAGGTCATGAGCGAGGGCTACCAAAAAGCCCAGCGCGAGATGTACGCCAAGCAAGCCAAAGACGTGGACATCATCATCACCACCGCGCTGATTCCAGGCCGTCCAGCCCCCCGGTTGATTACCGCCGAAATGGTCGAGTCCATGAAACCCGGCAGTGTCATCGTCGATCTCGCCGCCGAGCAAGGGGGCAACTGTGAGTTGACCGTGCCTAACCAAGTGGTGGTTCGCCATGGCGTCACCCTGATCGGCTACACCGACCTGCCCAGCCGTCTGGCCCGCCAATCCAGCAACCTTTACTCCACCAACCTGCTGCGCATGGTGGAAGAGTTGTGCAAGACCAAAGACGGCATCATCGACATCAACATGGAGGACGAAGTCATCCGCGGTGCCACCGTCATCAAAGAGGGGTCCATCACCTATCCGCCGCCCCCGCCCAAACTATCCGCCGCCCCGGCCAAACCAGCGGCAGCCGCAGTGCTGGCAGCGCCGAAGAAAGAAGGCCTTAAACTGCCCCCACAGGTCAAAAGCGGGCTGCTCCTAGCCCTGGCCGCCCTCGCCGTCTACGGCATCGGTGTCGGTGCCCCTGCCAACTTCATGGAACACCTGACCGTGTTCGTGCTGGCCTGCTTCGTCGGCTACATGGTGATTTGGAATGTCACCCCTGCCTTGCACACGCCGTTAATGTCCGTCACCAACGCCATCAGTTCCATCATCGCGATAGGCGCTTTAATCCAGATTTCCGCGCCAGGCAACAAGATGCTCACCGCCTTGGCGGCATTGGCCATGGTACTGACCTCGGTCAACATGATCGGTGGATTCTGGGTAACCCAGCGCATGTTGCGCATGTTTAGGAAATGATCGGGAGAACACACCATGTCAGTAGGACTCGTCACTATTTCATACATCGTCGCCACCATACTGTTCATCAAGAGTTTGGGTGGCCTTTCCAATCCTGAATCCTCGCGACAAGGCAATTACTTTGGCATTGCCGGGATGGCCATCGCCATCCTCGCCACAGTGTTCGGGCCGCAAGTCATCGGCACAGGCTCTGTCATCACCATTATGATCTGCATGGCGGTTGGCGGCAGCGTGGGCATTTACGCCGCCGTCAAGGTCAAGATGACCGAAATGCCGGAATTGGTCGCCCTGATGCACAGCTTGGTCGGCCTCGCCGCCGTGCTGGTGGGCTATGCCACTTACATCGACACTAACACCAGCTTTGTCGGAGCGGAGAAAACCATCCACGAGGTGGAAATTTTCGTCGGCGTCCTCATCGGCGCGGTGACCTTCTCCGGGTCTTTGATCGCCTTTGGCAAGTTGGCGGGGAAAATCAGCGGCAAGCCCCTGCTATTGCCAGCCCGGCATTTTCTGAACTTAGCCTTGCTGGTGGGTTCCATCGTCTTGGGCAAATGGTTCCTTAATGTTGAAGACATCAATGTCGGCTTAATTCCGCTGATGTCGATGACTGTGCTTGCCCTGCTTTTCGGCATCCACATGGTCATGGCCATTGGCGGCGCGGATATGCCGGTCGTGGTGTCCATGCTCAACAGCTACTCGGGATGGGCCGCGGCGGCGACTGGTTTCATGTTGTCCAATGACCTGCTGATCGTCACTGGCGCGTTGGTCGGTTCGTCCGGTGCGATTCTGTCCTATATCATGTGCCGTGCCATGAACCGCCATTTCCTCTCGGTCATCGCCGGCGGTTTTGGCACCGAGGGCGGAACCCCTGCGGCGGCGGGCAGTGCCGAGCCACTCGGCGAAGTCCAGCCCATCAGCGCGGCAGACACCGCCGAACTGCTGAAGGAAGCCCGGCACGTCATCATCGTGCCCGGCTACGGCATGGCCGTTGCGCAAGCCCAACATACCGTGTTTGAAATCACCAAGGTCCTGCGTGACCAAGGCATCGAAGTCCGCTTCGGCATCCACCCTGTTGCGGGGAGAATGCCCGGCCACATGAACGTGCTGCTGGCCGAGGCGCGGGTGCCGTATGACATCGTGATGGAAATGGACGAGATCAACGAAGACTTCCCGAACACCGATGTCGCCATGATCATCGGCGCGAACGACATCGTCAACCCCGCCGCACAGGATGACCCGAATAGCCCCATCGCGGGCATGCCGGTGCTGGAAGTGTGGAAGGCGAAAACCTCCATCGTCATGAAGCGTTCCATGGCATCGGGTTATGCCGGCGTGGACAATCCCCTATTTTACAAGGACAACAATAGGATGTTGTTTGGGGATGCCAAGAAGATGCTGGAGGAGGTGTTGGGGCATTTGAAGGGATAATTGGTCATTTGGGTTGGGCGCGGATTTGCCGCGCCCAACAACGTCCACCGACATGAACGACTACAAATTTACTGATTATTTTGAACAGAAGGTGCTTCTGAAACGGCCCTATCTAAAGAAGGAATGGTGTATTCGTATTCTTGAAAATCCTATAAAAATGGAGTCACAAGAACACAATCGCTTTCGATTCTGGGGTATCATCAAAGAATTTGATAACCGTGTTTTGCGGGTAGTCACTTTGGAAGATCGACAAACGATCCATAACGCATTTCCAGATAGAGGATTCAAACCATGAAATTGAACTACTACCCCGACACAGATTCTCTATATATTGATTTATCCGAAAAGTCCAGTGTGGATAGCAGGGAGATTTCCGAAGGTGTTGTGCTGGATTATGACGAAGCAGGTAATTTAGTCGGCATTGACATCGATAATGCCAGCTCCAAAGTACAGCTAAAGGAATTATTCGTCAGTGGAATGCCCGGTCAAATTCGGGCGGAAGCGGCTTAAATAAAAGTGGCCTTCGACGTTGTTCTGGTTCCCACGCTCCGGCGTGAGAACTCATCTTTCTGGAAATTTTTGATAATAAGCAGATGGATCAACCAATTCCTTTCAGCAATCGTTTCAGTCGGAACATACGCTTAACCCATCATGTGAAGGAGCGTATGGCGAAAAGAGATGTGACGGATGAGACGCTGCTAGATTTGATTGAAACTGGCGAAATACGACAAGCATCAGCAAATGATATTTGGATTTTCAAGCATTATGGCTACAGAGCAGATAATTTAGTTTGTGCGGCGGTCATACTAACTCAAGTAGTTATTGTTAAAACCGTTATGGTAGATTTGCAGTTAGAAGAGGACAAATCATGAAGATTAGTTATGATGCAGAAGATGATATTTTAGTGATTGAGTTTAACCAAGACAAAATAATCCGTGACGTTTCGCTTAATTGGAATGTTAATATTGGCATGACTAATCAGGGAGTCGGTGAAATTGTCATCATTGATGCAAAAAAAGCAGGTCTGCTCCCATTGGAAATTGGGGAAGAGCTACGTGCCGCATGATTATCTGGTTCCCACGCTCCAGCGTCACTGCCATTAAGTTAAGAAAACCACGTCGTTCCGGCAGGGATTGCTGGAACCCAAATGATTTTTTTGATTTTCATCATGCCTCGGCTGGTATTGGTTATTGCAATTACTTTTTAACTGAAATTCCGCTAGCAAGTCTATTGAAACAAAAACATCTTAGAGTTTTAGACGATTTTTCCTGTGAGATAATTTCTTCTGTGACCGTTGCACTTGAAAGCTTATCGTTAAATATGCCAGTCAGCAAGTAGCCCGGTCGGAGTTACGAAAAACCCCCGATATGCTACGCTCCATGCTGGCTACATTCCTTACACAATAATTAAACTAATGGTAAATTTATGACACCCATTAAAATCATCGTTGAGAAACATACCGATTGCTATGTTGCCTATCCTCTGGGTCTGAAAGGGGTGATAGTCGGTCAAGGTGACAGTTTTGAAACTGCATTGGCAGATGTGAAATCGGCTATTGCCTTTCACATAGAAACTTTTGGATTGGAAGTTTTTGATGCAGAAGAAACTATTCTTGAAGTTTTCGTGGCCGAAACGGCATTGGCCGCCTGATGTCAAAATTTCCCATTGATGCGCCTTTTGAGGAAATGGTTGGAGCCTTATTTATCTTCAGGGGAGCTTACAGCGTTTTCTATGTCTATTAGTTACTTATTTATTTATTTACGCCAATGTCGGCAAAGGATTGCCGACCTACTGCGTAACAAGGACTGTAGGGCGGCAACCCTTTGCCGCCAACGATTTCAAAACTTAAACAACGTAA
>CAIODU010000303.1 GCA_903857165.1 uncultured Methylococcaceae bacterium
CAGTGCCATGGACGGTAACTCGCCGTTATGTCAGTGTTTGATTCAAGATACACATCAACCCGCAGATTCACCTCCCTGTGACTGGATTCCGGCAGTCCATGCCGGAATGACGGGCTTCAACCACTTGTGTATAACGACGAGCGCTGGAGCATGGGAACGGGAGAAAACTTGATGACCTTCGGCCATCTGCTCGCGTCAGCCACGTCAAAGATCGCTTCGATTTCCGACACGCCACGACTGGATGCCGAAATCCTACTGAGCTTGGCAACCGGTAAGACCCGCACCTATTTTCGCGCTTGGCCGGAAAAACCGCTTGCGCAGGAAGAAGAAACCGCCTTCCAACGCCTGTTGGAAAATCGCCTGACCGGCCATCCCATCGCCCATCTGACTGGAACCCGTGAGTTCTGGTCGCGGGAGTTCAGGGTCACGCCTGACGTGTTGATTCCCCGCCCGGAAACCGAATTGCTCATCGAATTGGCTTTAAAGCTCATTCCTGCCGGGCAAGCCGCCCACATTGCCGATTTGGGCACCGGCAGCGGGGCGATTGCCGTGACTTTGGGTTTGGAATTGCCGAAGGCCAGTATTACAGCCTTGGACCTAAGCCCGGCTGCACTGAAACTCGCCGCAGAAAACGCCGCACGTTTGGGCGCAAGCAATGTCACTTTCATCCAAAGTGACTGGTTTGCCGCAATGCCTTTCCATGAACTGGGTTGCCGTCGTATTGCGACCTTTGCCCCCCGGATTTCGCCGAAGGCTCCATCCGGGCTACTTCTTCCTCCAATCAGACCCTTCGATTTGATTGTCAGTAACCCGCCCTACATCGCCGAGAACGACCCGCACTTGGTTGAGGGCGATGTCCGCTTTGAACCAAGGCTGGCGTTGATATCGGGGCCGGACGGCTTGGATGCCATCCGCCGCATTGTCGGCGAAGCCCCCAAGCGTTTGAATCCCGGTGGCTGGTTGCTATTCGAGCATGGTTACGGGCAAGCGGGCAGGGCAGGGGAGTTGTTGCGAGCGGCGGGCTTTGTTGACGTTGAAAGCTTTGCCGACTTGCAAGGGCATTTGCGAGTGAGTGGCGGGCGCTCCATGGCGCCAATCAATTCCCACTCGAACCGCGCTTGCGGGTAAAATGCCAGCATTCTCCCATCGTCCACAAAAGGCCAAACCATGCCAGCCAGCCCCATCGAAATTCCTCGTGCGCTAGTCAACCAGATACTCCATCACGCCCAGTCTTTCCCTGAACGGGAGGTTTGCGGCTTAGTCGGCGCAAAGGACGGCATTCCCACTTCCTGGCATCCGGTGGCAAACGCGGCAGCTTCACCGCAAGTGCGTTTCCAACTGGACCCCAAAGGCCAAATTGAAGCCATGCGACGCATTCGGGAGCGTGGCGAGGAACTGTTTGCCATTGTCCATTCGCATCCCACCGCCCCGGCAGAACTATCGCCTGCGGATTTGGCCGGGGCGGCCTATCTGGATGCCTTGTATTGGGTGATTTCCTTGGACACGAAGGGTGTGTTGGAAATGCGGGGGTTTCGGATAGCGCAACATAAATCCGTGGAGGAAATCAAACTGTCGCTAAAAAATGAATTCACCCCCGTCATCAAACTGTAACCGCTTTTCGCTCATCAAAAGGCTTGACAAGTTTTTTACAATGCGTATGATTAGCACTCGTTAGGGGAGAGTGCTAACAATCGCTATCACCTATCCCCCCACTCAGACAATTCAACAACGAGGAGTTAAACACTATGGCTTTGAAAATCCGTCCTTTGCATGACCGTGTGATCGTAAAACGTCTGGCGGAAGAGCGCACCACCGCCTCCGGCATCGTAATCCCCGATTCTGCCGCCGAGAAACCGACTCGCGGTGAAGTCCTCGCCGTCGGCACCGGCAAGGTGCTGGATAACGGCCAAATCCGCCCCCTACAGCTAAAAGTAGGCGACGTAGTGCTGTTCGGCAAATATGCCGGCAATGAAATCAAGCTTGACGGCGAAGAAATCGTCGTCATGCGCGAAGAAGACATCATGGGCGTGATCGAAGCTTAATCGGTCGCTTTTCCCTTTTCAGATTTGAACAAACAAGGTAACAAATATGGCAGCTAAAGAAGTTAAATTCGGCGATGACGCCCGTGCCCGCATGGTTCGTGGTGTCAATATCCTGGCCACCGCAGTGAAAGTCACCCTGGGTCCGAAGGGCCGCAATGTGGTTCTGGAAAAGAGCTTCGGCGCTCCGACCGTGACCAAAGACGGTGTTTCCGTCGCCAAGGAAATCGAACTGAAGGACAAGTTTGAAAACATGGGTGCGCAGATGTTGAAGGAAGTCGCTTCCCACACCTCCGACATCGCCGGCGACGGCACCACCACCGCCACCGTGCTGGCCCAGTCCATCCTTAACGAAGGTCTGAAGGCCGTTGCCGCTGGCATGAACCCGATGGACCTGAAGCGCGGCTTGGATCAGGCTGTGTTGGCGGCGGTACAAGCCATCAAAGACATGTCCGTTCCTTGCACCGATAGCAACGCCATCTCCCAGGTTGGTGCGATTTCTGCCAATGCTGACGAATCCATTGGCAAGATCATTGCCGAGGCCATGGACAAGGTGGGCAAAGAAGGCGTTATCACTGTCGAGGACGGTTCTGGCTTGGACAACACGCTGGACATCGTCGAGGGCATGCAGTTCGACCGTGGCTATCTGTCCCCGTACTTCATCAACAACCAGCAGAGCATGGGCGTTGAACTGGAAAACCCGTTCATCCTGCTTTACGAAAAGAAGATTTCCAACATCCGCGAATTGTTGCCGGTGCTGGAAGGCGTCGCCAAGTCGGGCCGTTCGCTGTTGATTATCGCCGAGGATGTCGAAGGCGAAGCGCTGGCTACTTTGGTGGTCAACACCATGCGTGGCATTGTCAAGGTTGCTGCCGTGAAGGCACCGGGCTTCGGCGACCGCCGCAAGGCCATGCTGGAAGACATCGCCGTCCTGACGGGCGCAACCGTCATTGCCGAAGATGTCGGGTTGAGTCTGGAGAAGGCGACTTTGGCTGACTTGGGTACTGCGAAGAAAGTTCAGGTCACCAAGGAAAACACCACGCTTATTGACGGTGCCGGTGTTGCCGACAAGATTTCTGGCCGTGTGGCACAGATTCGCAAACAGATGGAAGACACCACTTCTGACTACGACAAGGAAAAGCTCCAGGAGCGTCTGGCCAAGCTGGCCGGCGGCGTGGCGGTGATCAAAGTCGGTGCGGCCACCGAAGTGGAAATGAAAGAAAAGAAAGCCCGCGTGGAAGACGCCCTGCACGCTACCCGTGCGGCAGTCGAGGAAGGCATCGTCCCCGGCGGCGGCGTGGCGCTGATTCGCGCTTTGCAGAAGATCAAAGACCTTAAGGGCAGCAACCATGACCAGGATGTCGGCATCAGCATCGCCCGCCGCGCCATGGAAGAGCCGCTGCGCCAGATCGTCGCCAACGGTGGGGACGAGGCTTCCGTGGTCCTGAACAGGGTCGCGGAAGGCACCGGCAACTTTGGTTACAACGTCGCCACCGGTGAATACGGCGACATGGTTGCCATGGGTATTCTGGACCCGGCGAAAGTCACCCGCAGCGCGTTGCAGAACGCCGCATCCGTGGCCGGTTTGATGATCACCACCGAGGCGATGATCGCCGAAGAGCCGAAGCAGGAAGCGGGCGGCATGGGTGGAATGGGCGGCATGGGTGGAATGGGCGGCATGGATGGCATGATGTAAAAAAATCCTTGCGGATTTTTTTAAAATGGATGGTTCCCACGCTCCGGCGTGGGAACCTTGAAGGATCAGACATAAAGAACCCCGTCCGGGCAACCGGGCGGGGTTTTTTGTTTGTGTTAGAATTGACGGTAAATGTATTCATGGGAGAGCAGCATATGACAGATAACGTTGAAAACCTGATTCTTGAACATCTGCGCGCACTTCGCGCTGATGTAAGCTCCATCAAAGCCGACGTTCGTGATCTTAAGTTGAGGATGTCCAGCCTAGAAAACTATATGGCGAGTTTCCATTTGGAAATTGCCCGCCATGGCAGCTTGTTGATGAGGTGGACGCACGCATAGACCGCATCGAGCGCCGTTTGGAACTACGCGACAATGCCTGAAGTTGAAAATCTGGTGTTGGATATTCTCAGACGTATGCAGGGGGACATGGCCGACTTGAAGCAGGGTCAACGTTCCATCCGCGAGGAATTGATCAGCCCTAAGACAGCAATTGCATATTATGCAAGGTGACGATTTGCGCCGCGAACAAGAAGTTGCCGGTATTTTGGTGCAACTGGATCGGATCAATACGCGACTCACTCTGGTGGAGCATTGAAATCCCGAATCCCGAGTAGGGCGGATAGAGGTGCGTGGTGTGCCATATGGGATGCGGCCATTGTGTAACATTCGATGGAATCCGTCCATGGTTCCTTCTTACGGCTTTATGCTTTTGTGCAGGTTTATAACTCGACTTTGGCCTTTTTAAGCCACCGCCGCGAGTTGATCCAGCAAGGCATCCCAGTCACGGCAAGATAATTCCAACCGGTCGCTGCCGGTTTTGGAGTTGACGAAATACTTGCCAGCCCAGATGGCGCGGCGGA
>CAIODU010000304.1 GCA_903857165.1 uncultured Methylococcaceae bacterium
GCGTTCGGCGACCGGAAAGACGCGGGTTTCCTGGAATTGAAGGAACTGCTGGAGCCGTTTGGGATAACCCGGTTCTACACCGACGGCCTGGGCGCCTACGAGCGCCACCTGCCTTCCGAACAGCATGTGGCCGGCAAGCGGGCCAGTATGCCTTTCGCTACCGCAAAGCCTACCAAGGCATTTCCTTGGAGGATTACCTGTTAGCCTCGACCGCACGGCACTATCGTTGCCCGCTCTGGACCGCCAACCGCAAGCACTACCCTATGGATGACATTGCCTTGCTCGATTCCGAATGACACCACTCCCCAATAAGCGAGAAAACCATGTCCCCAACTAACCGTATTCAGATCGACCCAGCCGTCTGCCATGGCAAGCCGTTCATTCAGGGAACCCGTGTGCCAGTCTCCATCGTGGTCGGTAGCCTAGCCGCCGGCATGACAATCGAAGAGGTGCAACGGGAATACGATTTGACTCGGGAAGATATTCAAGCTGCCTCGGCGTTCACCGAATTTTTGCAACAGCCCGTTGCAAAATCAAGCACGCATTAGGTAAGCAGTATGCACCCACTCATCCATGGACATCGGAATGCCATTGCCGAACTTTGCCAAAGGCATCGGGTGAAACGCTTGGAGGTTTTCGGTTCCGCTACGAGGGGAAACGATTTCGACCCGGAAACCAGCGATGCGGATTTTCTCGTGGAGTTCTCAACCGCTTCGAAAAGCCCTTCACTTAAGGCGTTTTTCGGCTTGCAAACCGACTTGTCCAAAGTTCTCGGTCGAACGGTCGATCTGGCGGAAGCCTCCGCCATCCGTAACCCCTATGTCCGGGCCAGAAGTCATCGCTCATGCATGTTGGCTCTTGGAATAACTAGGATTTCCCATCGGAACGGGAAACTTAATCTTTGCAATATCAACTATTTTTTTCCAACCTAAGCATCGAGTACACATATGACCCTGCACGAAGCCGAACAGAAACTCCGCGTGGACTTGGCAGCCGCCTTCCATTTGGCAGTGGCCTACAATCTACATGAGGGAATAGCCAACCATTTTTCCGCCGTGCTACCCGGCGGCAAGCATTTCCTGGTCAATCCCTTCGGCCTGCATTTCTCGGAAATCACGGCTTCGAACCTGATTGTCTGCGACTTCGACGGCAAGGTGATCCGGGGTGACGGCGCGCCTGCCGCTTCGGCGCATCACATCCACGCGCCCATCCACCGGCTCGCCCCTCGCGCAAAGGTGCTTCTGCATACCCACCAGCCTTATGCAACGGCGCTGGCCATGCTGTCTGGCGGTCGGCTGGAGTGGGCGCTGCACACCACTTGCCGCTTCTACGGAAGGGTCGCATACGACACCGACTACGACGGCGTGGCCTTGTCGGACTCGGTGGGCGAACGCATGGCATCGGTGCTTGGGTGCGCGGAACTGCTGTTTCTCGGCAATCATGGGATTATCACAGCAGCACCCAACGTGGCGCAAGCTTGGGACGATCTGTACTTCGTCGAGCGGGTCGCCCAAACCCAGCTCCTCGCCATGGCATCGGGCAAGCCCCTGGCTATGCTGCCCCCCGATCTTATCCAACAAGTCGCCGAACAAACCCGCCACGAACGCTTCGATCTCGGCTATATCGACAGGCACTTTGAAGCTCAAAAACGTTTACTGGATGCGGCAGCTTGTATTTACCGCAACTAATTGTCATCGCTATGGCTTATAAAATCCCGCGTCATCATATGGCCATTTAAGTTTAAATTGATCATAAAAGACTCGCGTCGAATGACCATCGCCTAGGGGTCTCAATTCACCAAGCAGTGCGGCTACATAACGATCATCATTCATTTTAACCCCACGATTGCTCTTTGAACTGTAATCGTCCTGCGCCCCATGCTGAAGTTTATTTGGCTCTTTGGGATTTCGCATGGTGGGCAAACAATTGAATTTTAAGCAAAATGTTCAAACTCGGTTGAGATGGGGATAAAGTACCGAACAGGGAGTTTCGTTTGAAAAACCCCTTCCAACAGGCAGTAAAACGAATCACA
>CAIODU010000305.1 GCA_903857165.1 uncultured Methylococcaceae bacterium
GCTGCCATCTTGCGCTGGGCGATGCGGATGGCGGCGTCCTTGTAGTGGGAGATGGTTTTTGCCAGCGCGGCGGCTTTGCGCTCGATGGCCGCGACGGTCTTGGCGGCGCGGGCGAGCTTGATCGGCTTGGCGATGGTGTCGCCCAGATAAGGGACGAAGCTGACCCCGGAAAGAAAAGCGCCGACCCAGTCGCCCTCGGCAATGCTCATGCCCATTGAGATGGCATCCGAGGCCGGCGTCGGGTCTACGATGCCGGCGAGGTCAGCGGTGGTCTTGGTCGCCTCCCAGCCTTTGCTTTTGCTCAGTGCGGCGAGTTCGCCTTCGGCGCGTTCAAGTTGCGCGGCGGTGTCGCCTTCGATGCGTTGCAGGTATTGGCCCATTGTTTCCTCCCATTGGCAAGTTAGGCGTAAGTCGGCATCCCCATGCCGAGTTTCAAAAGCATGGCATTGGCGGCAGGGTGTTGCCGACCTATATTCTACATTGGTTTTTTTCAGTAGGTCGGCATCCCCATGCCGACAATGGCTGCATTTCCCATATCCTCGCGGCTTTTAGGAACGGCAACAGGCTAACTGCATCAATATATCGTCGATATAATGAGCATCTTCCTGAAAAACGATATGCCATTCCCGATAATCCTTCACCTTATACTGACATCCCCATTGTTTTTGCATGATATGAAAAGGCGTATTAGACACAATATAAGAATCTAATAAGATGTCAGGTTCATTCAGCCGTTTCTCAATGTCTTTGATGGTTTTATGGAATTGAACTTTAGGGTCTGAAAGTGCGAGATTGCGAATGCCTTTTGGGTCTATGAAGACTATGTGTTGAACCTCGCCAACAATCAACCAGAGTATGAAATCCGGGAAGAAATTTCCCGCCTCGAAAAAGCCAATGCCATGCCCTTTGCTGCGGTTGCGCAGTAGATACAGTTCTTTGTTGGCAAAAAAGTCTGTTGACTTTTCATGGAATCGCTGCAAATCCTCTACAAACTCATGCTCGCCTTTGTTCAAGGCGACCGGGCTGATCTCCACCGAGTTTCCCTCCAAATACAGCAAGGGTTGGTATAAATGATTTTCGGATAATATGGCTTTGATGCCACCAAAAGCCCAAGGCTTCATTTCACCTTTGGCAATCAAACTTTTGAGTTCTTGCAGTTTATGGATGATCGCTTGTTGTGACTTGTCCACCACAATGCGGTAATACCCGCCTTCTTGCACATCTTTAATATTGGCGTTATTTTCATCTAAACGCTGATATTCCAAATGCGGCAATTCCCATGCCTGCTTGCGAAAATGGTAATAGCGTTCCGTGTATTTCTTCAACAAGGACAAGGCGATTTCCTGCCAAAGCCTGACTTTCCGGTAAGCATCAAACGCCAGTTCTTCGGCGGGTAGGTATAACTCATACCAACTGGTATCTTGCAATAATTCGGCAATGGCTGAGTGCGGGACATGCAGATTATGCCATCCCCGTTCCGCCTTGAAGCGTTGCAGTTCAAAATACAGTGCGTCAATGTCCAGAAAGGCTAGATGCTTTGAATTTAAAAGGGCTTTATTCAGCGGCCTTTCCCTGTCATTTTCCGCTTGATCTTGTAGATTCATCGTCTGAATCTTCGGATACCAATTCACCACCACGGGGTTGTCCTGCAAATAAATGGTGGGGTTCTCCATAATAGGGTTGGGTGTTGCCAGCACGGGTATCGGGCCAAGTTGGCGGAACGCATCGCCGGTTTCCGTGCTGATACCGTTGATGGATTTTTGAATGCCTAGGGTTTTCAGCTTTTGGATATTTGCGTTGCGGATGACTGGCAAGATAATTATTTCCCGGCCGTCTTTGGGCAAGCCTTCTTCCTCCAGAAAATCGCGGAATTGCGCCATGTAATTCGCATGAATCCCAAAAATGCCCAGGGTTTCCAACTGATGGATAAATTCCGGGTGGTTGTTGCCTTGCCTCGCCGTGTCCGTGGTCCGCTTCAGGCTCATGCCGTAGCCTTTCAAGCGAACGCCGCGCCCGAAAAGCTGGATGATCTGCGCCCCCTCCCCTTTGCCCACGTTCATCAAGCCCATCGTGCTAACCCGCCAACTGCTCCATCCCTCGGTGAATTTCTTCGAGCCAATCAGCAGATTGACGCTGGAATGCGGCATGTTGATCTTGTGGAATAAGGAACCGGCAAATTCCCGCTCCCCGGTTTGCAGTTTATGGGCTTCACAAAGTTTGACCAACTTGGCATCATCGCCGACGTTAATAACCCCGAATGGCTCGTTTTCGCCGACACGCAAAGCCACTTCGCCGTTAGCGCCTTTCAGGTTTTCCACATGCAACAAACCGCCCCCCGGCGCATTGAACAGAAGCTTTAGGGTTTCACTATAAATCTGTGCGGGGTTGAGACCGGATAGAGTAAGCGGGTCAAAACTCTTCGCAAACAGATTATTGCCCTGTGCATCCAAAACACCTTGCTGCAAAATCCTCTCGATATGCTTTATGCTGTCGTTTCGGTGTTGCAGATAATGGCTTAAGAATAATAGAATCTCCACAATGTCGCTGGCTTCCTTCTTGCCCAAACTTGCCGTGACGCTGCCGCCGACAAATATCCACAACGGTTTTTCGATATTAAATGGGCGGAACAATGCCTCATGTTGGGAATATAAATACTGCTGCTGGAAAAATGACAACAAGCAAGCCGTCAAATACACGTCCATGAAATTCGCTTGGGTTTTTCCGTCCAAGTTGAGAATTTGATAATCCTTGCCGAAACCATCGGCATAAAAATAGCGGTAGGAATAATCGAACAGAATATTCTTCGCGTACTGTTCGCTCAATACCGGGCTATTCTTTACGGCTTGGCCGAACGTGGCGGAATACTCAAACGAAAAGCCTTGCTCGCATAAGGCATTGCGGAAGCGCATCCAAGTACCCTCCTCACCGCCAGCCGCGCCGCGATGGCCCTCATCCACCAACACCACGTTATTGCCCATGAACGAATCCACCGCCACCGTCTTGATGCCTTTGTCATCTTTGAGTTTGTTGATGTCGATGATTTCCACCCCCTTGCCGCCGAACAAACTAGCGCGGTTGGGGTTGAAGAGTTCGGCTTCAATCCCGGCGATATGAAATTCCTTAAGGTGTTGCAGGCTCAAGCCCTCATTCGGGGTGAGCAGAATGACGCGATTGAATTTGTGCTTTACGCCGTGTGTGTCGGCATAATGGCGAAACTGTTGGATATGGCAATGCATCAATAAGGTTTTGCCGCTGCTCGTGGCGCACCAAAACGCCAGCTTGTTCAATTGCGGCCAAGCCTCTTGACCGGCATCGAATAACTGGATTTGGTCGGCGGGGTTCTTGTCCGCGTTCCATGTCTGCACAAACCCATTCAGCGATGCAAGCAAGGCGTTTGGGTCGCGGAAATAACGATCCAAATAAATTTCGGTGAACAACAAGGCCAGATATTGAAAATACTTCCATACGATGGGATTCTCCCGCCGGGTGATGCGCCGTTCATTCAGCCGTTGGGTATGGCGGACGATGTTCTGGTCATACTCAAGCAATAGGTTTGCCGGAAGTTGTGGCAGATTATAGAAATGGTCGGTGATGACATGATGAAAGCGATGGATATTATTCTCGTCCAAGCCTTCCAGATTCTCATCACGCAAATAGGTCGCCAAAGCCTCAAAATCCTTCACCCCAAACAGGCTCAATAGCCATTGGTTTAATACCAATTTGCGGTTGAAGGGCAGGGTGGTTTTGGGTTTTGTCGTTCGCTTGTTAGGTGCGTTATTCTTGACTGCCATTCTTAAAACCTTTACACCACGCTGCGCATGGGAGCGAGTGAAATAGTCATGCGGCCCGCTTTTCCTCAGCGGCACAGGCATAGCGGTAAAGCGTTTTGGGTTCTATGTCCACACCGCCGTTTAGGAATTCCAAACATCCCCATTCTGGGTCGATACGTCCAGTATCCAACGAATTCATATCGACATGCTTTCCAATCAAACCCTGTAGATCAGCCTCCCTAGCCTCCCCATTCTCGAAGATCAGCAAAAACCGATACGCTTCACGCTGTTCAAAATTCCGAAGTTTCATCAATAATTACTCCAAAGGTTGTAGTGGGTGGAAGTTTTGAGAATCCCACATTTCGATTAACTCGTCTTGATGAATCTCCGCCCATTCCCGGACTAGCTGGCGGCACTTCTTAGGTAAATTGCCGTCAATGAGGTTTAAGTTCATCAATTCCATAACCGCTTCATAATCACCATATTTGATATGAATATGGCGGGGCGGATGTTCTCGATCAATCAAATACATCCTGATGATGATTCCATAGAATCGACAGATTTCAGGCATAAGTTATTATCTCCCCTCATTGTCAAACATCAAGCGATGAAAGTCTTCCTCAATCAAGCGTACTTTCCACACCTCGCCCTCGGGTTTTAGGTTTTCCAGTGTATTGTCGCCGTTGACATACACCAGACCAAACGGCCTGCCCGGTTCGGCATGGCCTTGCGCCACAAACCACGCATCCAATACCCGGTTGTCTTGTTCCGCGTCGCCGGTCAGTTTGCGCCAGACAATCAAGGTGTCCGTGCCGTCGGGCAAGCTGCCGGTCACGGTGCGGAACCACCACGGGCCGTTTTTGCAGGCATTAAGGTTTTCTTCGTCGTTCCGGCATGGACCGCCGGAACCTAGGCTCCATGGATGGCGGGGCTTTGAGGCGTCCATGCAATCTGGATTCCGGCGATCCATGCCGGAATGACGGTTTGACTCGACAGCATTTCCGCCGTGGCTTGGGTGCAAACCATTTTGAAGCTGCAAACGCCCTTCCCCATCCCGCACAAATTCGGCGGTGAACATCTGCGGGGCGGCGATGTGGCGCACCGTCAGGCCAATCAAATAATTGAACGTTTCCAATAAATCCACCGTAGTCAACCGGCTTTCGTCGCTGCCGGGGCGCTTGACTTTCAATTGATAAGCGGTCGGGTCGGCAAACGCTTGAATATTCAGCAAGGACTGGCTGCCTTGCGTCTCCACATCCAGCATATAACGCAACAGATATTCCTCCTTGAAGCCGTCCGCGCCTTGGGCTTCGGGCAGGTCAAACAAACTTTGCTGCGGTACGCTGCGGTGTAATTCCAGGTTGTTGAGGGTGTCTTCGTAGGATTCGAGGCGAATTATTTTGATGCATTGGCTGATGCCTTGTCGGGAGAGCGGCTTACCGGCTCGCCAGTCATGCGAATAAACCGCTTTCAAAACTCGCGGTTTTAGCACGGTGTCAAAATAATCGTTGATTTCAACGGTGACATATTTTCGCTTGCCGTGATCCTCACGGTTTAATTTGATCACCGCATGGGCCGTGCTGCCGGAACCGCCAAAGCAATCCAAGATAATCCCCTCCCGGCTGGCTGAATGCTGGATAAACCGGGAAACGAAATCCGCGTGTTTTGGGGCCAAGAAAATCCCGGAACGCCCAAACAATGCCGAGGTTTGCTTTTCGCCGTCGGAATAATCCGCGAACACACTCTTGCCTACATTGGTCTCCACTTCATGTAGCATTCGCTTAAGACGTGGCACTTTAACCTCTGTCGGTCCCCAAGCAATACGATGATCGCGGTCTAGTGAAACAAAGCTGCGTTTATCCGGGGAATCCTCGTCATCGTCATAGGCAAATTTCCAACCACTTTTAGGGTGCGGACACAAGCCGCCCGTGATAGGGTGATGCGGTCGGTAAAATCGCCAATTTCGATGCTTGTCGTCACGGGTGCTTGCCGCTTGCTTGGTTGCTGGCATGGAAGCATCCCCTTCTTGCCATATCCAAATCATTGCTTGTTTGTTCTTGGCTTCAATTTCAGGTACAAATTCACCTGATTCATTGCGATATTCGGCATGAGTATAAGCGTACAAACCCTTCCAAGGGTCATTACTCTTTTCATCTTCAAATTCACGGCCTAAAGCTTCAACTTCTTCGCGATAGGCTATTTGATGTCGTTCATATAATGCCCGGAGTTTGTTTTCTATTTCGGTTATCGTGGGGAATATAGGATTCAATTCAGCCACTAAAGCCATGACTTCCTCATAACCCGGCTTGGGTTCCCGAAACATATTTCGATCCAACTCGGCGGTTATTCTGTCCTTGGCGTAAACCAGAATATATTCGTGATTGGTGGAATAATTGGGGGATTGACCATTATTGGTGTTCATCGCCCAAATCAATTCCTCAATATGATTATCACTGCCGAACACCCCATCCATGATATATTCCAATATCGTCCTTTCGGTTTTGTCGATGCTGACAAATAGTACCCCATCCCTGCGGAGCAAAGGCTGCAATGATGCAATCCTATCATGCATCATGGTGGCAAAGGCCGAATGCCTATAGTTGTTCTTATAGGGTATCGAACTGCTGGCCGTATTATAAGGCGGGTCAATATAAATGCATTTCACTTGTTCAAGATAACGCGATTGCACCAATTGTAGGGCTTGATAATTGTCGCCATGCACTAGCACACCATCCAACTTGGTGTCAAAATCCTCAATGCTGGCGATAAGCTTTGTTTTTAAATCCTTGTTAAATAAACCTGTATCCACCAATAATTTATTATTAGCCTGTAAAAACTCGACTGTCAACGGGACGGTATAACTCGGTGAAAGCAAATCCCCCTTAATTTCATCAATCGCAAACAATTTAACCCATTCCTCCCGTTGCGCATCATTGGCGGCAATTTCGGGATAAAAATCTTCGGGTATCCGATCCAGCGTGATGCAATACTCGGTGGCTATGACGAATTTCTTCTTGAGCCAGAGTTTCTTTTGGAAATCTTCCAATTGGGCGAGGAAGCTTATAATCTTCCCGGCGATGCGGCGCAGTATCTTGATTTTGGATAGATATTGCTTGACCCGATCAAACGATTCATTCTCCACATCATCCAAGTGCATGATTTCATTCTTGATGTAGAAATCCAATTCGCGGCGCAGGAAGCCGCCTAGGTCTTTGTGGATGAAATAATCAAAGGTATTGCGGGCGGTATAGCGGCGTAGATGGGCTTCGAGGCGGGTATAGTCGGCTTGTTCGCCGTCCACTTTGCAATGAGCTTGGGCAAGTTCGTTTATCCATGGCGATAATCCAGCCTCATTCACCGATAGTATCCTTTCAACGGTAAGGGCTATCAATTCCTTTTGGGTGGGGGGTTTGGTGTGTCCCCCTTTTGGTAAATGTGGGGTGGGGTTTGTGTGTCCCCCCCTTTGTAAAAGGGGGGTTAGGGGGGATTTTCCGCTGTTTGGTGTGATAGTTTCATTAAATCCCCCCTGCCCCCCTTTTTCAAAGGGGGGTGAACTTTCCTGCCCCCCTTTTACAGAGGAGGGTGGGCTTTCTCGAAAATCGCTTATCGTGGCAGGCCGATAGGCAAAACTAATAATCAACTCGCCTTGGTCTTCATGGATGAACTGCCCGGCGGCCAAAATAAATACCCTTTCCTTGCCTTCAATGGCTTTGACATTGCCATGTTCGCCCTCGGCGGCATCGACTAGGCGGAAATGCACCCGCATGGGTTTTTGGCTGTCATCGGGGCGCAAGCGAAAGGCATAATCGCGCAAGTATTCGCTGCTCTTGATGTAGTATTGGTCGCTGTTGGCCCAATGCAGCTTGACCTCTTCGCCTTCATAGGGAATCGCATACACGCCTTGCTTGTAAACCCGCTTGGAGAGGTAATCCCCCTCTGAATAATACCGCCGGAAAAAGCTATAGAGGTGGTCGTAGGTTTCCGCTTCCAATTGCCGCACATCCGTTGCGTGTTGCAATTGTTCGCGCAATTGTAGAACCAGCGTGGATTGTTCCGGGTCCGAGCCTAGACTTTTGATTTGTTGGATTTTCCCGTCCAACTCGCGTTGCAGCTTGGCTTTGTCTAGGTCGGCATACTCGCCGAACGCGGCTTGGATCTGCGGCAGCAGGTCCTTGTCGAGGAATGTTGAGATTTCCTGCGCCTTGGCGTGCATGATGCGGTAAAAGCCAAAGTCCAAATCCGGTTGGTCGAGTTGGAATAGTTCTTTGAGCAGGGTGTTAAGTTTGTTGTATTGCTGGCTCATGCGATGATTTTGGTGGGTCAAATGTGCGGAGCTTGTGTGGCAGGGCCATTATAACGGAGTCACTGATGTTCCGCATGTACCTAGGGCTGGAGCGTCAAAGCTTGCTTTGACAGGCGAAGCCTAGGGTTGGAGTGTCAAATCTTGCTTTGACAGGCGAAGCCTAGGGTTGGAGTGTCAAAGCTTGCTTTGACAGGCGAAGCAAGCTTTGCCTTTCCAATCCTCTTGTCAAAGCAAGCTTTGACGCTCCATCGTGTTAGCCGATAAGTCATCGTTTGATGCAACTTTCACATCGCTGCGTAATATCAGTGAGTCGTCCATAAAATTTTGGCGATACCGGAATGTCTGATCGAGTGCTGCCAGCGAGGAGAAAAGCGCGGTGTCGGTCACGTCTGACAATGGGTTGGCGTCCAGCAACAGGGCAGGGCGGGCATTGCAAGCGTCCATGCAATCTGGATTCCGGCGGTCCATGCCGGAATGACGGCTTATTTCAACAGTTTTAGGGTGGGCTGTGGCGGAAAGCCCAAGCTGCGGCTGAAAAACCAAGTCGAAAGCTGCGTCTGCCACGGTGGAAGCGGCGATAATTTGCCGCATGGCCTGATGCAATGCGCCGATTATCGCCGATGCGTGGTCAGTAATGGGGGCGAATTTTTCTTCTGTTGCATAATGGGATTGACTGCCGCCCGCCCAGCGACGGTCTTGCATGAAGCAGCGGAATTCCGCCCACGGCGGAAATTCTATCCATGGCCGCACGACCAGCCCTAGCTCGCAACCGCAATCCAGCGCCATGCGCAAGTCAGCAGCGCAACGCTGCGAGCCTTCCATCAGCAAGGCCAGCGCTTGCTTGCCGTCAATCATCCTCATGCCTGTGCGCATGGCGACCAGGGAGTCTTTAGGGCTGCGCGTGGTCAGCCGCACAAAGCATGACCGGCCCAGTCTGGCAATGGCGGCATCCAAGCGACGGGCTAAATGCAGCAACGGCCTTGCCGGGCTAGGCTTAAACCAGTCGCCAAAACCGATGATCTGTGAACCCAAGGCATTCATTTCTTCCCGGTTTAAAGGGATTATTTCACTGGCGGGGGCCAAGTCGCGCCAAGCCTTGGGCCAAGCATCCACGCAATAGGGCATGGCGGCTTGGAAGTCATAAGGCGGATGCCAGCCGTTGGGTTTCCTCACTCAGGATAAACCCGTTTCACCCAATCTTCCAAAGACTCCCCTTTGTCGGGTTCTTCGCGTAAGGCCAATAGAAACTCGGTGAAGGAATTGGCGACAAAGGCTATATTGTCGTAATTGGGGGTTTCGCCGGCATCTATGTCTGCTTCGTAATCTCGATCCCAAAAAAAGATTTTGCCTAGGTTGTATTCCTTAATACCAATCACAAACTGGCTACCGCCTGGATCTCTCGCAAAACATAAAACGTCTTGTGGGATACGATGCTTGAAATCGTTCCATGTGCGTAAAAAATCAATGGCGGGTTCCTCATTGATGCGAAATAAGCCTTGAAAACAGGCTGCTGGTCCACCCTGTGCAGACTTTACCCCCTTTGCCCAATACAAACGCACCCACGCACTTTTGTCGTCTGGAATGTCTGTCGGATAAGGCAAACCGCCATTCCAATGGAGATAAAAGCTTCTTAATTGAAATGGTAATTGTGTTCCAATTTGCCCCTCAAAAGCAGTTATCTCATTTTCGCTAAGAGAATGGGCCGCACGATAAACATTGAAACTACGATTTTCAAGTACGAAGTTAGTCATAAATAGTTCCTCCTAGAATTGAGTTTTTTTACCTGAAACGATGCTTGCTCCACCAAGATGAGCGACATCTGACCGCGCTTTGTCGTGTACGTTGGTACGGACAAGTTGCATGGTAGCGCCATCTTCAACATGATGCCATGTGTAACCTTCTGGCGCATCCATGCCTCCTTGACCAGGCCATTTAGAATCTCCCAACTTTTCGCGCATGGCTTTTCGAGCTGCCCCAAAGTCTGTCCTATCCCCCATCATCTCAATCTCCACCTTCCCATCCCCCTTGGGATAGATCGAAGGCGGGTTGCTGGTGGTGAAGTCGGGGTAGCCTTCCTTGTAATCCAAAGACACGGTATCGTCGTCGTTCGTCCAGCGGGAATTGCC
>CAIODU010000306.1 GCA_903857165.1 uncultured Methylococcaceae bacterium
ATTATGGCTCCAATGCCGTCATTCCGGCATGGATGCCGGAATCCAGTGCCACGGACGGTAACTTGTCGGTTGCGTAAGTGTTTGAAAAAGGCTTGGTGGCGACCCCTAGATTCACATCCTTGTGACTGGATTCCGGCATCCTAAGCCGGAATGACGAGTTGTCTATCGGCACTTTGGCTCATAATGAGAATTGCTGTTAGGTTCAGGGTTGGCAATCAACGGACAGTGCATCGACGCAAACCGACGCGGCTGTACTGACCGAGCCGGTTTGTTTGAAAGGTTTCAGTTTGATTCTTATTCGCTGATGTTACGCGCAGCCACCAAAACCGTTGGCGGCAAAGGGTTGCCGCCCTACGATCTAGGGGTCTACGGTCTGGGGGGCTGGAATGGCCATAACCGCCGTAGGTCGGCAACCCTTTGCCGACTTGTGCGTAACATCAGTTATTCGGTCATTTTGGGCCACCACATCGGCTTCGGCAACCACATCTGCATCAGTGCAGTGAATATCATCACCGTCGAGGCTAGGCTGTAGCCGAAGCCGCCGATCATGGTGAACCAGGCAAATATCGGGAAGTATTTGGTCAACCACCACGACATCACGTCAACAATCAAGAACGCAAAAGGGGTGGAAATGAGGATGAGCTTCCAGCGGAGATCATACTCCGCCATGCCGAATATCCAACCGACAAATAGGAAGATGAAGCTGATGCCGAACAAATGGATGTGCGACACCCGCGTCAGCGTGGAGATGCTGGCCCCTTGATCGACCTCGGCGACTTTCTGCATATTGGCGAGTTTGGTGAAATCGGGGATGGCGGCTCCCGCGTTGTGGCAGGAAACGCAATGCTGTTTGACTATCGGCTCAATCGTCGATGGCCATTCTTTAATGGGCGCTTCGTCGCGCGCCCATTGAATCAAGGTAAAACGCACTTCGTCCGGGGCCATCGCTTTCATCGCGCCATTGAGCATGGATTCCAACTTGGAGCCAGACCGGTTGCCGTAGTAACTGTAAACGATGTCATTGATGGAAACCCCCGGTTTGCCGTCGGCCTTGCCATGGGTCAACATGATTTGCATGCCGGCCATCATCAAACCCACGCCAATCACCAGCAGAAAGCCAGTGAACAGGACTTTGTAAGTAATCGGGAGCCGGGCCAGTGTGGTGGTGGGTTTTATGTCAATCATATTTTCATCCAAGTTTGGTCTATGGTGAGCGAGCAGGGTTTTCCAAAATGGTTCATGGGGGCTTATAGCGGTGCATCGCTTTCCGCAGCGCGGCCAGAAGCCAAAGGCAATGACGGCCGTGGCGATCAATAAAATCAGAAAATGATCCATGGCTTTTTCCGTGAATTGGTTAATGGGCGGGTATTGGCATTGACTCTGCGCAAAGAGGGACAGCATCCACGCTAAGCCGTCTGCTTAGAGTGGCTAACATGAGAACAAATCCTTCAGCAGTTTTGATGCCAATAAAAAGTCATCTAATTATTTGAATCGCAACAGACCCTCATCCCACATCAAAGGCGCTTCAAATCCGAGCAAGTTGACCACCGTGGCGGCGAGGTTGCTTAGGCCGGGTTGCCCCAATTCCGCGAGGCTGATGGAATCTTGCAAAAGCTTGGAGTGGAAAATGCAGGGGACAGGATTGAGTGTGTGCGAAGTTTTGGCGCTAAATTCCCCATCCGCCTTCAGTTTGGGTTTGCCGGTCTTGGCGTTGATTTCATACATTTCATCGGCATTGCCATGGTCGGCGGTGATGATCGCCACGCCCTTGAGCGCGTCAATCACCGGCAATAAACGGCTTAAGGCCAAGTCCACCGCCTCCACGGCGCTGATGGTCGCCTGGTAATTGCCGGTATGCCCCACCATGTCGCCATTGGCGTAATTCACCCGTAACGCCCGGTATTTGCCGGTCTTTAACTGGCGGATCAATTCGTCGGTAATCTCCGCCGATTTCATCCAAGGCCGCTGCTCGAACGGGATGATGTCCGAAGGGATCTCGATGTAGGTTTCCAATTTGTCGTCGAATTTGCCGCTACGGTTGCCGTTCCAGAAATACGTCACATGACCGTATTTCTGGGTTTCGGAAATCGCCAGTTGCGGTATTCCCGCGTCAGCGAGATATTCGCCCATGGTATCCCTGATCTTCGGCGGCACCACCAGAAAGCGCTTCGGGATTTTCAAATCGCCGTCATATTGCAACATACCCGCATAAATGACGTTGGGGTGGCGCACCCGGTCAAACGGCTGGAAATCCGCTTCCTCGAAAGCGCGGGATATTTCAATGCCCCGGTCGCCCCGGAAGTTGAAGAAAATGACGCTGTCATGGTCGAGAATCGGGCCGACCGGCTTGCCATTTTCAACAATCACAAAGGGCGGCAAATCCTGGTCGATGATGACATTGGGCGATTCGCCCCGAGTCGCGCGGATGGCGGCGGCGGCGGAGGGGAAATGCGGCCCATCGCCCAACACATGGGTCTTCCAACCCTTCCCGACCATGCCCCAATTGGCTTCATAGCGGTCCATGGTGATGTTCATCCGACCGCCGCCGCTGGCAATCCGCACATCAAAGCCGGGTTCGCGCAGTGGGTCCAGAAAAGCCTCGAAGGGTTCCACATACTCCAGCGCGGAGGTCTCCGGCACATCGCGCCCGTCCAGTAAAATGTGGATTCTCACCCGCTTGACATGTTCCTGCTTCGCCCGGACGATCATGGCTTTCAGGTGGTCGATATGGGAATGGACGTTGCCATCCGAAAACAATCCCAAGAAGTGCAGGGTGGATGCATGCCCCGTCACATTGTCGATAATCTCCCGCCATGCTTGCGCTGCGTACAACGCGCCCGTGGCAATGTCATCACTGACTAGGGACGCACCCTGGTTGTAAACCTGCCCCGCACCGATGGCATTGTGTCCAACTTCGGAATTACCCATGTCCTCGTTGCTGGGCATCCCGACAAATTTGCCATGGGCCTTTAGCAAGGTGTTGGGGTAGTGGGCAAACAGGCGGTCAAGAGTGGGAGTGTAGGCATGGTAAATCGCGTTGCCTTCGTGGTTTGGCGTGTAGCCGAAGCCATCCAGCACGATAGTCACAACAGGGCCTTCAACGCCCGGGAAAGAGGAAAGTTTTTTCAACATATTGGTTTGATGTGTGATGGGTGAAAATGGTTGAACATGTGGAATGCCCTATGTTACGCACTGATTAAGATTTCGTTATCGGTAAAGGATGGCTGACCTACTGGCTTATTCATCGTTAATGGGAATTGCTGTTGTTTGCCTCACCCCCAAACCTCCTCCAGACTGTTGGCATCAAGGACGCGCTCGCCCCACACCAGCGGGGTTTCGGCATCGGCGGCGGCGATGCGCTGACGGGCGGACTCGGGCAGGGGATGGAACTTGCGCTCCAATAGGCGCAACAACAGGGCTGCTTCGCCTTCCACGCGGCCTTCCACACGCCCTTCGCCGAATACGTCTTGATAGAACCGGGTTTGTTTCAAACTGACATCGTTAAAGTTGAGCATTTGCTGAATCTCCTCGCGGGTGAATACGGGTAGTTTATAGACTAGGATGGTTTCCAGCAATTCCTGCCCAGCAATTTTCATTATGAGCCGAAGTGCTGATAAACTACCCGTCATTCCGGCATCCATGCCGGAATGACGGCAATGGAGCCATAATGAGAATTTCCACCAAAGACTCGCCCCCCTTGCATTTGCGCATCTTCCTCGCTTCGCCGGGGGATGTGGCGGAGGAGCGCAAGCTGGCCCATCAAGTGATTGATGCCCTGCAATATGACCCTGCGTTGCGGGGTAGAATCACTGTGGAAATAGTGGCTTGGGATTGGTTTGGCCCACCTATGCAATCAGGAGTCACCCCGCAGAAATCAGTCAACCAAGGCTTGCCCCCTTCCGAATGCGACATCGTGGTGGTCATATTGTGGTCGCGCATCGGAACGGCTTTGCCACATCCAGAATACGCCAAGCCCGACGGCAGCCCTTATTTGTCGGGGACGGAATGGGAATATTGGGATGCGCTGAATGCCTATCAGATCGAAGGCAAGCCCATCGTGTTGGTTTATCGGCGCAGCGAAAAGCTGTTGATTGACTTGGATGCGCCTGATGCCGAGGAAAAGTTACAGCAACGGAAAAAACTTAATGCCTTCTTCGATGGCTGCAAAAACCCCGACGGTTCGCATCGGGACGGCTTGAATGACTATGACACCCCGGCGCAATTCAAGGAATTGTTAGCCCGGCATCTAGCGGCCACCATCCATCCTTGGCTGGCTGACTCCACCGCCCATCCCCCCGGCGACCTCCATCCAAAACCGGCAAAACCCGGCCCGACTTGGGACATAGCCACACTAGGCCCGCCCTATCGCGGCTTGCAAGCCTTGACCGACAAACACGCTGACTTGTTTTTCGGGCGCAAGGAAGAACTAAACCAATTGGCGGCAAAACTGGCCGGTCAACGCTTCGTCGTCGTGGTCGGTGCCTCCGGGGCGGGCAAGTCGTCTTTGGTCTGGGCCGGTTTGTTGCCGAAGCTCAACCGTTGGAAAGTGGGCAATATGGACCCGTGGCTTTGGGTCAGGTTGACCCCGGCAGAAAATAAGGACGATGAGGATTTCGCCCCGGTCAAGGTGTTGGCCGGGATGTTGGCGAAAGCCTTGGGCCAAGACTACTTCCACGTCAAAAAAGCCCTGCAAGCCGGCGGGGCGGAACTGCAACAACTGCTGGACGAGGTGACAACCCAGCCGTCCGGGCAGCTATTGGTGTTTGTCGATCAATTCGAAGAGTTGTTCAGCTTGGTCGCCCCACCCTTGCGCAAGCCCTTCATCAATGCCTTGGACAGCTTGATGGCGACCGGCAAAGTGCGGGTGGTGGCGACGATGCGGGCGGAATTTCTCGGCCAGTGCATGGACTGCGAGGAGTTTGGCAAGCACTTGGCGGACTGGTTCAATGCCGGGCAATTGCTGTTAGCCGCACCGGACGCAGAGGATTTGCATCCCATGGTCGAAGGCCCGGCCCAGCTTGCCGGGCTGGCATTCGAGGCTAGGCTGGCGGACCAAATCGTCAAAGACACCGGGCTAAAACCCGGCAATTTGGCGCTGATGGCGTTCGCACTGGAACGGCTTTATGAGCAACGGCAAGGGCAACTGCTGACCTGGCAAGCCTACCAAGATTTTGGCGGCATTGACGGGGCGATTGCCGACAAGGCCGACCAGGTGTTTAAAACCAGCACGGCGCAAGGCAGCGCATCGCCCGAAGCCCTGTCCTCCCGGTTGGGCGACGTGTTCCGCGAATTGGTGGAAATCGACGAACACAGCGGCGCGGCCACCCGGCGGCGGGTGCCGTTGAGTTTGTGGGGTTTGGGCCATGACCGTCGCGGTCCAACCACCCCCGCGCAACAACTGATTGACGATTTTATTGCGGCGCGTTTGCTGCTGACCGACGGCACCACTGAGGGTGAGCGGGAACCAACCTTGGAAGTCGCCCACGAAGCCTTGTTCCGCAACTGGCCGCTGCTAAAAGACTGGATTGATGCCCGCAAAGACCAATTCCTGATGCGCAAGCGCTTGCAACGCGATGCGGCGGAATGGGCTAGGCGCGGCGAGCCGGATGCCTTCCGCTGGCTGGACCCGCTGGCCATGGAGGCGGGGGGGATGATCCTGGCCTTGCGCTACCAGGCTACGGACAGGGAAGCCCGTTTCTTAGGCCCGGTGCAGCGCGAGGCTATGTTGCGGCTGATTCAGGTTGCGGACACGAGCCATGAACTCCGCGCCACCATTGGTGTCCGTTTGGCTTTGCTGGGCGATGACCGGCCCGGCGTGGGTGTCAAAGACGGCTTGCCCGACATCGTTTGGTGCATAGTGCCGCCCGGCCGGGTGAAATTGGAAGGGGATGCGGGCAGCTTCGACGTGGAAGCCTGTCGGATAGCCAAATACCCCGTCACCCAGGCGCAATATCGGCTGTTCATCGAGGCAGAAGACGGCTTTGCCAATCCTGAATGGCGGGACGGTTTGCCGGAACGCTATTACCCGGACCCCGGACGGCAAATCCCGCCCCACGGCAACCATCCAGCGGTCAATGTCGCATGGATTGAGGCGATGGCTTATTGCCGTTGGTTGAGCCACAAACTGGGCCAGGCAGTACGCTTGCCTACCGAATGGGAATGGCAGCAAGCCGCCAGTCTGGGTAATCCCGACAACACCTACCCTTGGGGGAAGGATTGGGACGGGCAGCGCTGTAATGGCTATGCAAGCCAATTTAACCGCACGATAGCCGTGGGCCTGTATGTCCATGACTGGCCGGAAGACCGGGCTTTGGACATGGCCGGCAATGTCTGGGAATGGTGCCTGAATGAGTATGCAAAACCCATGCCACTAAATGAAATCAGTTGGCGGGACAAAGCGGAAAGGACCGTTCGCGGCGGTTCTTGGCTCAGTCAAGCTGACCTTCTCCGTTGTGCGATCCGCGGCAGGGGCCGTCCCGACTTTCGGGACGGTAGTATTGGCCTTCGCTTGGCGTTGGGTTCTCCCTGGTGATTTCTGCTTTCTGTCTTCTGATTTCTGGTTCCTGCTTTTCTGTTTTCTGCTTTTGATTTTGCTCTTGCTTTTGCTCTTCAACATACCGCGTAGCGGCCGCGATTTTTTTTTGGGGTATGCCGTTGACAGGCAACGGAGGTAGGCCGGAATAAACCCGCCTTGGCGGGCGTTTCCGGCAAACCAACTGATGTTACGCATGGAGCGTCAAAGCTTGCTTTGACCGCCTGTCGCAGCAGCAATTCTCATTATGGCTCCATTGCCGTCATTCCGGCATGGATGCCGGAATCCAGTGCCACGGACGGTGACATGTCGTGCGTTAAGTGTTTGAAAAAGGCTTGATGGCGACCCCTAGATTCACATCCTTGTGACTGG
>CAIODU010000307.1 GCA_903857165.1 uncultured Methylococcaceae bacterium
GTAGCGTTTTTGGAAGAGTGCCTAGGTTCATGGGCCGATTGCTGCGACCCCTCCGGGGTCGTGGGTCTTTTTTCCGCATTATCCGGGGGTGTCGCTTCGCTCAACCCTTAGGCTTTTGGCTGGCAACCCTCCGGGTTGCAATAGCTCGGCATTTTTGGCTCGGCGGGACTTGTGTATAACGATGAGAGCAGGAGCTTGGCAACGGGCAAACCCGCAGATTCACCTCCCTGTGACTGGATTCCGGCAGTCCATGCCGGAATGACGGGCCTCTTACACTTGTGCATAACGGCGAGCGCGGAGCGTGGGAACAATGCATAACATCGCTTAATCCTTTTTGCGCAAATCCAACCCGGCCAGAATCCGCTCGGTTTGCGACATGTCGCCGATGAATTTGCGCAAGGGCGGGGGGAGTTCCTTGACCAGCGTGGGGGCGGCGACGATCTGCCCCTCCTTGGCGAAGATGGGTTGCTGATAGACATCGATGATCTCCAACTCAAAGTGCCCTTGCATGTGCTCGTCGCAAATCTTTTGCACATTCTCAATGGCCCGCTGCGAATTGGGGGTCAAGCCGGCCACATACAGCCTAAGGACATAATGCCCTTGGCCCGATTCCTTCAGCGCGAGTTCGAACGCCTCGGTGGAATCCTGAACCGGTGGGGTTTCAGCGTCGGTTTTCTGGTTCATGTTTTCCTCGATAATAATTCACTGATGTTACGCAGCGACCTAGGATTGGAGCGTCAAAGCTTGCTTTGACTGGCAAGGCTTGCCTTGCCCTGCCCGTCTGCGACGGGCGGTCAAAGCAAGCTTTGACGCTCCAAAACTAACATCAGTTAAATAATAGGCCGTATGTCCAACCCCACCAGCACCCGCTCGGTGTTGGAGAGGTCACCGATGATTTTCTTCACCGGTTCCGGGAGTTTCCGCACCAGCGTCGGCAAGGCCAGAATCTGGTCATCCTTGGCTAGGGCTGGGTTCACCAGCAAGTCGATCACTTCAATCTGGTAGCTTCCATCCAAATATTCTTCGCAAATCTTTTTCAAATTGGCAAAGGCGGTGATGGCCCTGGGGGTTTGCCCGGCGACATAAAGCCTGAGCAGCCATTTCTCCTCGCCAGTTGTTGTCTTGTTGGTCATTTTGCTGTTCTCTACGTTCGTCATTGGGGGCCAGTCAGTTCGTCCGCCTGCCGGCCCTTGGCCATGGCCCGGTTGTCCAAGGCCAGCGTTTCACCCCGCTGTTTTTCCTTGGCGATAAGCCGGTCCAAATCATCCTTCTCGGCTTCAAATTGGGTGTGCAGGACGGTGATCTGCGCTTCTATGGCCGTTTTTTTCCGTTCGATCTCGCGCCGCTTGCGTTCGATTTCCTGTTGGCCATCTAGGGACTCGGCCTTGTCCCTCGCTTCCTGGGCATCCCTGGCCGAGCCGGTCAACACGCCGCCGGGGCCGATGTAGACATCCCGCAGTTGCACGCCCTCATCAGTGAGGATGAATTCCCGCACTTGATTGGAATGCGCCATGCCCCGGGATTTGAGGAGGTACAGGCCACGGTTGCGTTCGCCGCCAGTTTCCATGATTTGCAACAGCAGCCAGGCGTCCATCAGCGACGAAATGCCGACTTCGGTCCATCCCAGTATAGCGCCGGTCGAGGTCAGTTCGGTGCAGAGGGCGGTGATCTGCTGCATCTTCAGGTAATCGATCATCCGGCAGAGCATCGACTTGACTTCGTCCTCAGTCGCCGCCGCCACCAGGTCGGAGATCGGGTCGATGACGACGATGCCAGGCTTGAATCCGTCAATCGCCCTGTGCATGGCGACCAGATGCATCTCCAAACCGTACAGGGTGGCGCGGGAATTGTGGAATTGCAGCAAACCCTGGTCAACCCACTGGCCCAGGTCGAAGCCGATGGAGTTCATGTTGCGGATGATCTGGTTTTGCGACTCCTCGAAGGCGAAATACAGGCAGCGCTCGCCGCGCATGCAGGCGGCATCGACAAAATGCGCGGCCATGCTGGTCTTTCCAGCGCCGGCGGTGCCGGTGACCAGTATGCTACTGCCCCGGTAGTAGCCTTTGCCGCCCAGCATGACGTCCAGGCGCGGGATGCCGGTGGGGATGCGTTCGCTGGAGGCCGGGTGGTCAAGGCCAAGGGAGGAGATCGGCATGACGGAAAAGCCCTGCCGGTCGATCAAAAACGGGTACTCGTTGGTGCCGTGGGCGGAACCCCGGTACTTGACAACGCGCATGCGGCGCGTGGCAATCTGCTGGCTGACAGTGTGGTTGAGGAAGATGACGCAGTCGGCGACATATTCCTCCAGCCCGAAGCGGGTGAAGGTCCGCTCCCCCTGTTCGCCGGTGACGATGGCGGTGACGCCCTTGTCTTTCAGGAAGCGGAACAGGCGGCGCAGTTCCGAGCGCAGGGTGGCCTCATTGGACAGCCCGGAAAACAATGCCTCAATGGTGTCGAGCGCCACGCGCTTCGCGCCTAGCGTGTCGATGGCGTAGCCTAAGCGGATGATCAGCCCCTCTAGGTCGTATTCGCCGGTTTCTTCGATCTCACTCGGTTCGATATGCACATAGTCGATGGCCAGCTTGTTTTGGCCCACCAATTCATTCAGGTCGAAACCCAAAGAGGCGAAGTTTTTCGACAACTCGCCGGACTTTTCCTCGAACGACATGAACACGCCGGGCTCGTCAAATTGCATCGCCCCGCGCACGAGGAACTCCATGGCCAGCAGGGTCTTGCCGCAGCCGGTGCCGCCGCAGACCAGTGTCGGGCGGCCCTGCGGCAGGCCGCCGCCAGTGATTTCGTCCAGGCCCTTGATGCCGGTCGGGGTTTTTAACAGTCCGTCGGCGACGGGCTGGGGGTTTGGGTTGGTTTCTGCCATGGTTAATCCCGCTTGAGGTCGTATCATTTGAGAAATATACACCGAAATAGTTTTTTGCCAAAGAAATACAATCAAACATGGAATAATATGTGTTCGATTTTCCAAGAAAAAGAGGATGGGTACGCTTGAGTCAGTGTCGGGCAAAAACGATGCGTACAATCCATATCTGGCTTATCATGAAGGGCAAGGAGGCTATCGACGTGGCACTTGGCGGGGCAACCCATCGCTGCAAAGCGCTGCCCGCAAGGTCGCCACAACCGCCTCACGTCATCGGCAGCAGTTGGCCACATGCCGGGCCGAACTGGAAAGTTCGGTTGCCGATTGACGGTTTGTCGGGAGGGATCAACCCATTCCCGCATAATCACCAGATTTTGCAGGGGCGAATGCATTCGCCCATGGGCGGCTAAAGCCGCCCTTGCAGGTAACTTTTTAAATTAGGATGGAATTGACCATTGACCAGACCAAAGGGGAAAACAAGCTGAATACGTTTCCTGTAACCTCAAGGCAGACGGTTGAGACGATACGGGGTTGGGCTACCCGCCTGTTTCGTTTTGCTTACGCGGTTTTCCGCCAAATTAAGGAAGGCGGGCTGGATTACCGGGCGATGAGCTTGGTTTACACCAGCCTGCTGGCGCTGATTCCCTTGCTGGCGGTCAGTTTTTCGGTGCTCAAGGCTTTCGGGGCGGATGCTTACCTGGAACCTATCATTATGGAAGTCCTCGACCCCTTGGGTGAAAAAAAAGAGTCAGTCGCTACGTTCATACTCAACGCGGTCAGGGGATTGGATGTCGGACTGTTAGGTTCGGTCGGATTATTGTCCTTGCTTTACACCAGCATCTCCCTGCTGGAAAAAATCGAAGAATCTTTCAACTTTATCTGGAGAAAGAGAGCCAAGCTTTCTCGCGGCCTGGTGCGACGTCTCAGCGATTATCTGAGCTTCATACTGGTCGGCCCCTTGTTGGTGTTTTCCGCCTTTGGCGGTATGAACGAGTTGTTTCATCGCATCCCCGACTCGCAAGAAGTCCAAGGTATGATGAGTCCGCTGCTGGCGGTCCTCCAGCCGATGCTGCCCAGTCTATTCATCATTGCCGCTTTCACTTTCATTTACAAATTGATACCCGATGCGCGGGTCAATACCCGTTCGGCCCTAGTCGGCGGGGTTATGGCAGGCTTGTCTTGGAAGCTCGCGGGTTGGGTTTTCGCCACCTTCATGGCCAGTTCCGCCCAGTATAATGCGGTCTATTCCACCTTCGCGATCCTCATTCTCTTGATGGTTTGGGTCTACCTAAGTTGGCTGATCGTGTTATTAGGCGTGCAGGTGAGTTTTTTCCATCAGCACCCGCGCTATTTGTCCCTGCGCCATGGCGAGGCAAGGCTCAGTTCCAAGTTGTTTGATCGTTTGGGCTTGTTGATCATGGTCTTGATTGGCCGTCGTTTTTTCCATGGAGACCCGCCGTGGAGCATCGGCGAACTCGCAACGCGCCTGGAGTTGCCGGAACTGTGCGTGGATGATTTGTTGCAGGTCTTGACGGACGAAGGCTTTATCATGGCCATTGATGGCAAGTCTGAGACCTTCGCCCCCGCCCGTGATTTTTCCACCATTGCCGTATTGGATGTGTTGGACGCGATGCGCTCCGCCCACGAAGATGATTTTCCCGTGAGTGCCGGCGGGCTCGGGGAACCCGTAGTGGATGACTTGTTCAGGCAGTTTGACGGGGCGATACGCGAAATTGGCGGTGTTGCAACGGTTCGCGATCTGGTGTTGGATATTAAGAAATGAATGGGATAATCTGTCGTTGCGCTTTCGCCCTTCTCATCATCATCGGCGTGGGGGTTGAACCACGGTTTGCCACGGCAGCCACCTTGTATAAATGGATCGACAATGCCGGCGACACCCGCTTCGGCTACCGGCCCCCTCCCGGCGTCGTCGGAACCGTGGCGGGGGAAAAAGAGCGGCAGCGGCAAGAATTGGGCAACCCCGTCAACTGCCGCGAATTGCAACAAGAACACTTGCGTTTGGTGGACCAGGAAATTGCCAGGGTCAAAAACTTGCAGGCGGGATTTGGCACTCATTTTGACTTTACCCCGGAAGCCAGGCAACGGTTTATCAACGATCTGTTGATCCTCAGGTCGGCCTTGGTCACCGGCAGGCCGGCTGAAGAGTTTGCCCCGCCGGACAATAGGCGACAATTGACCAATCTCCAAGAAAAATACCAAAAAGACAAAACAAAATTAGTCGATGAATTGCAGACCCAATCACAGCAAATCCAGCAACAACACAGAGAACTTGAACGTGAGCGCCTACAAAACGAATTCAATATGCAACGGTTTTGGATACTGCGTCCGGGCTTCATCTATTGACACACTCCCCCCTTTATCCAGAGCGACGGAAGACTGTTGAACAATCAATCTTATTTTGCCACCGCCCCATTGGGGATGGAACTTTTACTCGCCGATGAACTGCGCAGCTTAGGTGCGGAGGATGTCAAAGAGGGCCGTGCCGGTGCTTCCTTTTCCGGCGAGCTTGAAACCGCCTACCGGGCCTGCCTGTGGTCGCGCTTGGCCAATCGCATCCTGCTGAAATTGGGGAGCTTCCCCGCCGAATCCCCCGAGCAGCTTTACGACGGCGTCAGCGAAATCGACTGGGCCGTGCTGATGCTTCCCGATGCCTCATTGGCGGTGGACTTTGCTTCCTCCCGATCACGCATCACCCACACTCAATACGGGGCGCAAAAGGTCAAGGATGCCATCGTCGATCAGTTCCGCGAATTGTGCGGCATTCGCCCTTCGGTGCGTTTGGACCGCCCCGACATCCGGGTCAATGTTTATTTGGACAAAGATATTGCCAGCATCGCCCTGGACCTTTCCGGTGAAAGCCTGCACAAGCGCGGCTATCGGTTGGAGGGAGGGGTTGCCCCGCTAAAGGAAAACTTGGCTGCCGCGATCCTGCTGCGGGCAGGTTGGCCCGACATTGCGCAAGCAGGTGGCGGGCTGGTCGATCCCATGTGCGGTTCGGGAACCTTGCTGGTCGAGGCCGCTTGGATGGCAGCCGATATTGCACCAGGCCTGTTACGGGACTTTTTCGGCTTCCAAGGTTGGAAAAATCATCGCAACGACATTTGGGAAACTTTGCTGGAGGAAGCGCAAGCCCGCCGCGAAGCAGGTTTGCAAAACCTGCCCTCCATCACTGGCTACGACTTGGACCGCAGGGCCGTCCATGCCGCCTTGGATAATATAGAAAGGGCCGGGCTGCATGGATTCATCCATGTCGAAAAACAAGAGGCGGCGCAAGCCCGGCCCCATCGCCCCAACGGGCTTCTGGTGGTCAACCCCCCTTACGGCGAAAGGCTAGGCGATGAGGATAGCCTGGTCGGTTTGTATACCGAACTAGGCGAGCTATTGAGAACCCATTTCCAAGGTTGGCAGGCCAGCGTGTTGACCGGCAACCCGGAGATGGCTTTCAAACTGGGGATTCGCGCCCGAAAATCCTACAAACTTTATAATGGGGCCATTGAGTGCAAACTGTTCAATTTCGAGATTGAACCCGAACGCTATTTCACTCCCCATGAGGATGAATCCGGCCTGTCCGAGGAAACCCGCAAAGCCCGGCAATTAATGCGCCGCGCCAATAGTTTGGCTAAAAAGGCGGAAACCGGGCCGGGGGCGGAAATGTTTGCCAACCGCTTGCGTAAAAATTTAAAAAACTTAGGCAAGTGGGCGAGGAAAAACGGGGTGACTTGTTACCGGCTTTATGATGCCGACCTTCCTGAGTATGCGGTGGCGGTGGATCTGTACCAAAGCGAACTGACCTGGCTGCATGTGCAAGAATACGAGGCACCCGCCAGCATCGATCCCGCCAAGGCAGAGATTCGATTGATGGAAGCGCTGTCGGTGATGCCGGAAGTGCTGGAAATACCGTCTGAACAAATTATCCTCAAGATACGCCGCAGGCAAAAGGGTTCCGCCCAGTATGAAAAGCTGGCCGAAGCGGCCCGCTTTCATCAGGTGGATGAAGGCGGCTGCCATTTCTGGGTCAATTTTGAAGACTACTTGGACACCGGCCTGTTTCTGGATCATCGGCCAACCCGGGTGATGATCCAGCATTTGGCCAAGGATAAGCATGTTCTTAATTTATTTGCCTATACCGGAACGGCGACCGTCCATGCGGCCTTGGGCGGGGCCAGTTCGACAACCAGCGTGGACATGTCGCATACTTACTTGGATTGGGCGCGGCGGAATCTGGACCTGAACGGTGTCAAAGGTTATCACCACGAACTCATCCAAGCCGATTGCCTAGCCTGGCTGGATGCCGAGTTGGAAAAACGCGGCAATCAGTTTGACCTGATCTTCCTAGACCCGCCCACCTTCTCCAATTCCAAGCGCATGGGTGACGCATTCGACGTTCAGCGGGATCATGTGGGGCTTATACGCAAGGTCGTCCGCTTGCTAACGCCTGGCGGGCTGTTAATCTTCTCCACCAACTTTCGCAAATTTAAACTGGACACGGATGCCTTGGAAGGTTTGGTTGTGGATAATATCAGTGCCAAAACCATCGCCAAGGATTTTGAGCGCAACCCGAGAATCCACTACTGTTGGGCCATAAGGTGATCCGTGCAAAGACGAGTGCATATGATAGTGACAGGAAGGGTGCAAGGCGTAAACTACCGCGGATCGACCCGCGTTAAAGCCATGTCGCTTGGAATAGTTGGCTGGGTCCGCAACAAAACGGACGGCAGTGTCGAGATTCTTGCCGAAGGGGATAAATTCAGCATGAGTGCTTTCATAGCTTGGTGTGAAAGGGGGCCAAGCTGGGCGAGCGTAGAGGAGTTGAAAGCAACGGACGAGACACCCAAGGGAGAATTTGCCGGCTTTGCCGTGCGCAGGGACGGGTAAGCGCGTCAACCCCTATTTATTTTCCACATCCCTACAGCAACTAATGGGATGAAATTACCATGAAACCACCGTATAAGGAAAAAAACATGTCAGAAGACCAGCAAAACACCGACACTAATCTTACCTTGTTATTTTACCGCCAAATCACCGTGCTCAACGCGCAGCGACATGGTGATTTAAAGCTTGGAAGCGCGACTGACCAAAGCTTTGCCTCCCATACCAATTCCGTACCCTTGGTTGGGGTCGAGTTCAGCGAAAGCTGTCACGAATACCCTATCATATTCTCCCGCGCCGAAAACAACACCTATAGCCCGGTCGCGGTATTGGGCATGGAAAACGCGGAAAATCTTTTTCTTGATGAAGGGCAGTTGTGGAAATCCAGCTATGTCCCTGCTTTCGTGCGCCGCTATCCTTTTGTACTCGGTGAAAACCCGGAAAATCTTGAGAAGCCTTGGGTCTGCGTGGATGAATCCTGCCCTTGGTTGGGGCAAGAACAGGGCGAACCCTTGTTCATTGGCGACCAGCCTTCGACTTTCCTGAAGCAAACGCTGACTTTCCTGACCGACTACAATTTTCAGTCGCAACGCACCGTTGCCTTTTGCGGCAAACTGGTGGAATGGGGGTTATTGAAGGAGCATCAAGCCCAAGCCACCACGGCAGATGGCAAAGCCTATACCCTTACCGGGTTATGGGCCGTCGATGAAGCCGCCCTGACCCAATTGGATGCCGATAAGATTCAGGAGCTTTTCAAGACTGGCGGATTGGCGTGGATTTATTTTCACCTTGCTTCACTCGGCAATTTCCGCCGCTTGGCAGAGCGCAAGGCGGCTAAAGCACCGGCAGTGGCTTTGCATTGAAACAAAAAACCGACTCGGTTTAAAAACCGAGGGCAGCATGCCTCGGAATTTCTCTGGTTCCCACGCTCCAGCGCTCGCCGTTATACACAAGTGCAAGATGCCCGTCATTCCGGCATGGACTGCCGGAATCCAGTCACAAGGATGTGAATCTGCGGGCTGGCAACTCACCTGATTCAAACACTTGTGCAAACGACATGTCACCGTCCATGGCGCTGGATTCCGGCATCCCTGCCGGAATGA
>CAIODU010000308.1 GCA_903857165.1 uncultured Methylococcaceae bacterium
CGGCAAAGGGTTGCCGACCTACGGCGGTTATGGCCATTCCAGCCCCCTAGACCGTAGGGCGGCAACCCTTTGCCGCCAACTACGGCGGTTATGGCCATTCCAGCCCCCTAGACCGTAGGGCGGCAACCCTTTGCCGCCAACGGTTTTGGTGGCTGTGCGTAACATCAGTTAATCAATCAAATGCATCCATGCTCAACAAAACGCGGCTAACGCCAGCCATAATATTGCGGGGGCCGCATGACCGGCGGCGGCTCCCGCCAAACCGGCGGCGGGGGCGGCATATAGCGAGGGGGACCGCGAAAATAAACGGGGGGCGGCGGATAATAAGGGCGTTGCCAGCCGTAATAATTTTGATAGTGGTTGGGGTGGCGGGGTCGCCAATAGCCATCGCCGTGATCATGGGCAAGTGCTGTAAAACTGCAAACCAGCCCCAACAAGATAGCAACGGGCCACCGGATAATTAGACGTTTGGATGTTGTATTCATGGATTTTCTCGCTTTATTCAGGGTCGCGGACAGGCTTCAACCGATGCCAGCCGATGTGGGCGATGTCGCCCGGTGACTGGCCTTATTCGGAGATGCATTGTCGGCCCAATACCCTTAAAGCAGACTTAAGCGGTTCAGATGATCCCGGCCTCATCAATCCCCGCAATTCTCATTTTGAGACAAGGCCATAAAATAGGGTTCGTCATTCCGGCATGGATGCCGGAATCCAGCGTCCATGGATGGCAAACCTTAATCTAAGGCGAGCCTTTGCCGTAGGCTTGAAGTTTCACGTCCTTGTGACTGGATTCCGGCATCCATGCCGGAATGACGGCGTTTTAGCCAAAATGAGAATTGCTGCATCAATCCCCTTGAGCTTGCGTTCAAACCGGGCATTGCCCTCATCCACATTGATGAGTAATGTCTCCCCGGGAAACTCGACTGCTTGCTTGATCCGCTGCAAAACGTCAATTGATTCAGTTGCGCGTTTTCGAGTAGGCGTTTGCGCCAGAGGGAGGCATCTGCAAGCAAGCCTGGATGGAGCCTCCGGCGGAATCCGGGGAAAGGGGCAGCTAAACCCGGATTCCGCCATGCCTCATCCGGGCTACGGCATCAAGCATCTGGGGCATGCCTAATACGCCTCGCGCAACCGTCCCCGCATCTGGGTGATTTTCCCTATGGTCAAGGGCTGGCGCTTTTCGTCCCATTCCGCACCGCCCAGACGCATCGCCAATTCGCGACAGGTGGCGACGAGATCGTCAAATACCTCCAAGGGGTCGTCGACTTGCGGCGGTTGGAAAAACAGCACGATGCCAGGACACTCGAAGTTGTCCATGTCCTTGATCGGAAATGTCCCAGGCTCCACCAGACTGGCGACACTGAACAGCGGTACGCGATATTCGCGGTCATAACGATGATAGATTCCCATATCCCCGTAAATCAACCGCAAATCGTCCAAGGCATCACGCAGTTGCAGTCCGTTGAAGAACCCCCCCCTGGAGACGACGCTGATCTGGATGAGGAAGGGCGCACCCAAAGGATCGGTTCGCGGCGGCTCCCTGCGGGCGTTTTCCGGCAGTGCGGGTTTGGGCGTGGATGGTTTGGGTTTTTCCATGACGACATCCTTTTCCCCGGCATCCAAGTCATTGAAGGTGATCGGCGGGTCGATGTCTTTCGCCGTCGAATGGCCACTGTAATGACCGGCCTTGGCAGGCTTTGACACCTCATCTTCGCATGGCGGTTCTTCTTCGGCTTCCAACTCGTCGTATTCACCGCGTTGGTTGATAAAATCCAGCAGCTTCTTCTTATACTGTCCCCAGATGAAAATGGCTGCAATTATGAAAACACCGATCACGGCTAATACCAGGCGTAGCGTTTGGCTATCCATTTGATCCATTACATTACCTCTACAGTGCTGCGAGTTCTATGGCTTCGTCGATGTCCACCGCGACAATGCGGGAGACACCGGGTTCTTTCATGGTGACCCCGGCAAGATGCTGGGCGATTTCCATGGTTGCTTTGTTATGGGAAATAAATAGGAATTGTACCTTCTCCGCCATTTCTTTGACTAATTCGCTGAAGCGTCCGACGTTGGTATCGTCCAGCGGGGCGTCCACTTCGTCCAGTAGACAGAATGGCGCGGGGTTCAATTCAAAAATTGAGAATACCAAAGCCACCGCCGTCAGTGCCTTTTCGCCACCCGACAGCAGATGAATGGAACTGTTGCGCTTGCCGGGCGGGCGGGCCATGATGGTCACGCCGGTTTCCAGCAAGTCCCGCTCGCACATCTCCAAATAAGCCTGGCCGCCGCCAAACAATTTAGGGAACATGCGCTGGATGCCGACATTAACCCGGTCAAAGGTGTCCTTAAAGCGGGCGCGACATTCACGGTCTATTTTTTCAATGGCTTGGGTCAAGGTGGCCTGCGACTCGTCCAAATCTTGACGCTGCTTGTCCAAGGTTTGCAGACGCTCGGACTGCTCGCTGTATTCTTGCATTGCGGTCAGGTTGATGGCACCCAAACGGTTGATCTCCTCGGTTAATTGAGTGACCCGCTGTTGCCATTCCTTTTCCTCGGCCGCTTCGGGAATCCCTGGAATCACCTGTTCGGGGCTGGCACCGATTTCGTCGAACTGCTCCTGCACCGTCAGCCGTCTCACCTCATTTTCCTGATAATCGAGCTTGGTCTTTTCCAAGCGCTTTTTCAAGGCATCCAAATCGCGCTCCTTGCGCAGTTTAGCCTCGCTGAGGGATCGCATCCCGGCCTCGGCCTCGGTGGATTTCTTGCGCAGTTCATTCAGTTCGCGCTCCACCGTGGCACGCTGTCCCAGCAATTCCGCCAAGGCTTCCTGCTCCTCGTCCATGGGCGCACCGGCTTCTTCCATGCGCAGCCCCAAATCTTCCAAGCGTTCACCGGCCTGCTTGATGTGGGTTTCGGCCCGATCCAGATGTTTGAGGGTCAGGGTTTCTGTGGATTTTAAGGTTTCCACCCGGCTGCGCAACCCATGCACACGGTCGCGGGCATGGCGCAAGGCAGTCTCGGACTCTGCGGCACGATGCTCCAATTCTTGATGGCGACCGCCTAAACCTTGAGCGCGTCGCTCCAATTCAGCCGTACCCTGTTCGGCGAGGTGCAATAAGGCTTTTGCCTCGGCGGTTTCCTCGGCGTTGTGCTGTTGGCTTTCCTCCAAGTCTTCCAGCTCCATTTCAAGTTGGCGCAGACGCTTGCCAGCCTGTTCAAACCGGGCGGATACGGCGCTAATCTGGGACTTCAGGCGGGTGATTTCGGCAGCCATGCGATTGGCTTCGGACTGGCGCTGTTCGCGTTCAAACTCAGCCTGCCGCGCCGCCTCCTCGGCCAGATTCAAATTTTGCTCCAATTCGCCCACGCTTGCATTCAATTCGTCACGCTGCGCCTTCAGTTCGCGCAATTCACGCTCGCGTTTCAATACGCCGGACTTGCCGTCGTCGGGTTTTTTCATCACCAGCCAACCCGGGCCCATCCAAGCCCCGTCAGGTGTGACCACCGATTCGTGTTCCTCCAATCGGCTGCATAATTCCCTCCCCTCCGCCAAATCGGTGGCACGATAAACACCGCCCAACAAGGAAGTCAAATTCCATGTGGATTGGATGCAATCCAACAGCAATTCGCCGTCGCCGCCATTGCAAGAAGGAGCAGTCCTATGCGTCTCAAAGAAGGCCATCGACTCGGGATGCTTGCCACCGTTCAATAGGGGAAGGTATTGGCTGGTGTCCTCGACGCAGACGGCCTCCAAATGAAGGCCAAGCACATTCTCCACCGCCGACTCCCAGCCAGGGCTTACCTCCAAGTGTTCGGCCAGTCGGCTGGCACTGTGCAGGGCGGCATCGCTCAACCATTGCTTGAGCGCGGCGCGGTCTTTACCCATGGCGTGCTGTTGCAACAATTCCAAGGAACTGATTTTGCCTTGGGCCGTGTGCAACTGCGCCCGTTTCGCGTTCAAATCCTCTTGGCAGGCTTTGGCAATGACGCGCTGTTCGCGAACCGTGGCCTGCAAAGCCTCCAACCGGGCCGAAACCTCCTTCTGGTCATCTTCCGCCAAGGCCAGCAACTCCTGCAAGCCCTCCAATTCCGAGTCGCGCAGCCCGTCTTCGATTTCGTCCCGCTCCCGGCCCAAACGTTCCCTGCGGCTTTGGAGTTGGCGGCTTTGGTCTTCCATATGACGAATGCGCGCCCGCTCCACATCGGCCTGTGCCTTGAACCCAGCCAGATCGCCCTTGAAAGCCTCCCACTCGACACGCCACGCTTTTATGGCTTGCTCGGCGCCTAGCCGTTCTGCCGCCGCTTCGGTCTCGGCTTGACGCGCCTCGTTTATCACCGCTTCCAAGTTTAACAATTCCTCGCGCACGACATCAATCTGCTCGCGGTCATGCGCCAATTGCGTCTGTGCTTGGATCTGTTCACCCTTAAGCCGTTCCCGTTCGCCATGCAAGCTGTCACGGGTCTGATGGGCGTGTTTTATCGCCTGTTCCAATCGGCTGATTTCAGCGCCCACCTCATAAAACCGGCCTTGCCGGTCATTCATGGTCTTTTGCAGCGTCTCCCGCATTTCCCTCGCCTCGCTTTCCTTGGCGATCAACGCATTCTCTTCGCTGACCAACTCCCTATACTTCATCTCACATTCCAGCAATACGGCCTGGTGCTGCTTCAACAATTCATCGTACTTGCGCCAGCGCAACCCCAGCAATTGCAGACGATACAGGCGCTCATCTTCTTTCAAGGCGGTATATTTTTCCGCCTTTTTCGCCTGCCGTTGCAGGTTGGCGATTTGCTTCGCCACCTCGTCGTGCAAGTCTTGCAATCGTTCCAGGTTTTCCTGGGTATGCCGCATGCGGATTTCGGTCTCGTTGCGGCGCTCCTTGTATTTGGAAATCCCTGCGGCCTCCTCGATCACCTGCCGCAGCTCGTCGGGTTTCGCCTCGATCAAGCGGGAAATGGTGCCTTGCTCGATAATCGCATAGCTACGGGCGCCCAGGCCGGTGCCGAGGAAAATGTCGGTGATGTCCTTGCGGCGGCAACGCGAACCATTGAGCATATAAGCCGATACGCCGTCCCGGGTGACTTGCCGCTTGATGGATATTTCCCGGTACGCGGAATATTCCCCCGGCGCACTGCCGTCGGCATTGTCGAACACCAATTCCACCGAAGCCACGCTCACCGGCTTGCGGGTCGAGGAACCATTGAAAATCACATCGGCCATCGACTCGCCACGCAAATGCTTGGCCGAACTCTCGCCCATCACCCAACGCACCGCGTCGATGATATTGGATTTGCCGCAGCCATTGGGGCCAACCACGCCGACCAAGTTCCCCGGCAACGGGATGGTGGTCGGGTCGACAAAGGACTTGAAGCCGGCGAGTTTGATTTTATCCAGGCGCATTTATTCGGCGCGGACGCATCCCGCCGGGTTGACGGGCAGGGAAATCAGGGATAAGTGGGATGGCAATGGCAAGAGAACGGCTGGTTTAGGCGGGAACGAAGCTTTATTATAACGGACTAAACGCATTCAGCCTAAAGCAAAACCATCCAATCATGTCCACGACCCCAAGCAAGCAACTCGAAACCTTCGCCAACCCGCAACCCGGCAGGCACTACACCGTCCGCATCGACGCACCGGAATTCACCTGCCTATGCCCGAAAACCGGGCAACCGGATTTCGCCACCTTCCTGATCGAATACGTCCCCGATCAATTGTGCGTGGAATTGAAGTCGTTGAAATTGTATTTCTGGTCCTACCGCGACCTTGGCGCTTTCCACGAAGCCGTCACCAACCAAGTCCTTGACGACCTAGTCGCCGCCACCGAGCCCAACTTCATGCGCATCACGGCAAAATTCAATGTGCGAGGCGGCATCTACACGGCCGTAGTCGTGGAACACCGCAAAGAAAGCTGGATAGCGCCGGAGGTGGTGGTGTTGCCGTAAGGCGGCCAAACAACCGCTCCCACGATCATGGCAAAACCGCAACCCCAGCGGCCCGACAAGCTTGTCGCAGTTTGTTGTCCAATGTGGCTAGGGCGAAATTTCGTCGTTTTGAGAGTTCAAGATAGGATGCGTCGTAGGTGGTCAGATCGAATCGCTCCGCAAGCGCCAACGTCTCGCCCAATGCTTGAGCCGTCGATTCGACATCAATTTGTATTGGAAGCGCCTTGAGTTGGCTCAAAAACTGGAGGCATTCTTCACGGGTAATTCGTTTACGCCGGACGGCGACCAGCAAGACGTTACCAACTTCCAACGACCACACGGGTGGCACCAATGCGGTGTCGAGGAATAACCGTTCGGCCAGAACATCGGCCTCTGGGCTATTCTCGTCTGGCAGAACCCAAGCCAAAGCGACCGAACAGTCGAGTACGAATGGCATTTAGTAGCTGTGTCCATCATGGGCAAGATCGCGTAGGCTCTGGCCTTCCTGAAGCAAGTCGCCCAGTCGGACACCGCGCTGCCGCAGACCCTCACGAAAGCGCCTCATTTCTTCCACCGTCTTGCGGATGGCATCCCCTTCTATATTCGCCGCCGGCGTCAACTCGGCTACCGCATGACCGTTACGGGTGATTAAAAAGCTTTCCCCTTTCTCCACCCGATTCAACAACTCAGGTAGATGGTTATTGGCTTCGTTAGCGCCGATTTCCAACATGGTGGGCCTCATCAATTTAAACAGTTTGTGGGTCAGTTTAGGTGCATTGGATGCTTGAAGCAACAGGGACAAACCTCTCTATGAAGCCCGAATACGTCAAGCGAAATTTGGCCAGGCTGGTAGACAACCCCCTCTTGGCGTAAATCATCTTCCAATAAGAACTTTGGTTTTCCGATCAATCAATAATCGCCCTTAAACGTGCCAAGACCTCTTCCATGACTATCGCCGGGGCAGTTTCAATTTTGCCTGCCCCGCGTCCCTGCAAATCCAGGGTACGGACGGCATTTACCAATACAACTCCTTGGGTCTCTGTGCCGGTCCCTTGCAGAGGTATGGCAAACCCGGCGAATCGGGCCAGATTGCCGCCTTGCGTAATCGGTGCCACCAAAGCAGTGCCGAGTGCGTTGAATGCGCGGGTGGACAACACCAAGGCGGGACGCATTTCACCTTGCAACTCCCGACCGATGACGGGATTTAAACTCACCCGCACTATATCGCCTCGATCAAAGGGACGGGCACTCACCAAACCTCCCTTCTTACGGTGGGTGAATCTTGCCAGTCTGTCACTTCCTGTGGCATGGGCGCATCCGGGTCGCACTGTGCCAGTAACTCATCCAAGGTGTATTTTTTATTCATAGGTTTGACTAAAAGTCCTTGTTCCGTCTGTTCCAGCGTCACGGTCTGGCCCGCGCTCAAGTGCAGCGCCTCCCTTACGGGCTTTGGAATCACTAGGCCAATGCTGTTGCCGAAGTTGCGAAGTATCGTTTCCATTGGATTCCCTCTACAATCAGATTAAGTTATTATGTAACTTTAGGTGTAGCTGTTAAATCTGTCAAATTAAATTTGACCGAAAGCTAGGTAGTCAGGCTAAAGAATTGGCGGGGGGATTGGGCGGAGGGTGTCTGCGAGGGCAATGTTGTTGAATTAAGCAATGATCACATGACACGTAGGGCGGCAACCCTTTGCCGCCAAGGGAGGGAGCAAGCCCATTGTCGGCATGGGGATGCCGACCTACTTCTTAACTGATGTTACGCATGGATCCATGGCTGGAGCGTCAAAGCTTGCTTTGACATCAAGGCGAAGCCTTGACGGATAGGTTGCCAAATCAAGCTTTGGCGCTCCAACCCAAATCCGGGCCAAAGCAAGCTTTGGCGCTCCAACCCCAATCCGGGCCAAAGCAAGCTTTGGCGCTCCAACCCCAATCCGGGCCAAAGCAAGCTTTGGCGCTCCCTGCGTAACATCAGTCCTTAATTCAACAGCATTGGGGGAAAAGCGTGGTGACAATTTGGAAAACAGCCGGGCAACGGATGAACCATTGCCCGGCTGCCGCCATTAGGACTTAAGCGTCAGCTTTGCCTTTGCGGCGGGCAAAACCAAATGCGCCGAACAGGGCCGAACCCACCATCCAGATAGCGGCGGGGATCGGGGTTGGAACTGGACCCGGAGAGGTTATAGTTCCATGAAAATAGGGTTCTGAGAGACTTGTCCCGTATTGGAATCCAACCGTGTTGCCAAGGGAAGCTAGAGTGAATCCCGAGGTGCCAATCGCAAGTTTGAAGATTAGGGTGTCTGAAAAGATCGGAGCCTGCACACTGGGATTTGAACCTGCAACACTTCCCGTGCCGACTAGGCCATAATCAGAACCGCCAAGGGTTACCCCCCCCGTGGCAAAGTTCCCTTTTGGCCCGAATACGCCTAATCCTGAAGCAGAAATACCGCTACTCTTGTCCTGTGCGAAACCGACACCACCGGACTTGTATTGCCATCCTTGCCCCACAGTATAAGCCCCAGCACCCTTGACCACACTACTGCCGCTGCCTAAGCTTGCAGAATTAGGGGTTAAGCCAGAACTGTTGAAAAAAAGCCCTGTCAAGACATCCGCGCCACTGAGAATAGCCGCAGTAGACGTGTTTTTTAACGTAATTGTTAGAAAGCCGGACGTACTATCATCAAACATCGCCGACGCCGCCAGTGGTGCTGAAGAACCACTGTAAGTCACTGAAGCGGCGTTCGCGATCCCCGAGACACTGGCGCTAAGCGCTAATGCTGCGAGTAGCGCCGATTTTTTGTTCAAAGTTTTCATTGAAAATCTCCACACCTAAAAGAGTTAAGAAGAAAATAGTTCAAAGCCTCATGTTTCTTGGCTTATAGTGGTATCAAGGCCACGGCCTTAGATCGCGCCATTTTCGATAACGTCAGAGAGGGAGTCAATACTTACAAGCCCCTAAAAAAAACCAGTTGGTGCGCATAAAAAAGGCCGTTCGCCCTTCGATGTGTCAGGGGGGAACGGCCTTTTCGGAATCATGAACGGCTTGATGTTCGGTGAATTTTGATTTTCCGTCCACCCCTTTCGACAGGTCCAGGGAGAACGGAAAAAGTACGGATAACATCCCTTGAAGGGATGTTATCCGTGGGTTACGGTGCGCATCTAATCCACCCGACTGCGTAACATCAGTCAGTTAGTAAGTCAAACAAACCATCGAAGCCGCCGCCCAAGCGGTGCTGGATGCCCGTGCCGCATTCCCTGATTCGACGCTGGCCGATTTGTACGACCCACTGACCATGCCGCCGGTGTTGGTCAAGGCGCATCAAAAACTTGATGCCGCCGTGGATGCCGCCTATTCCAAAAAAACTTTAACCACAGGATTTAGACAATGAAACTAGGCTTTCTTGCTTCACATAACGGCAGCAACATGCAGGCGATCATCGAGGCCTGCAAAACCGGCGCATTGCAGGCAACCCCTGCCGTGGTCATCAGCAACAATGCCGAATCGGGTGCGTTGGCGAGAGCCAAGCGGGAGTCCATCCCCTCTTACCACCTTAGCTCAAAAACCCACCCGTCACCGGAACGGTTGGATCGGGCAATACTTGATGCCCTGCTTGCCCATCAGGTGGACATAGTCATTCTGGCCGGCTATATGAAAAAACTTGGCGAACTTACCCTCAAGCGGTTTGAAGGGGCTATTTTGAACATCCATCCTGCCCTGCTGCCCAAATTCGGCGGACAGGGCATGTATGGAATCCATGTTCATGAAGCGGTTTTGGCGGCGGGTGAACATGAAACGGGCGTGACCATCCATCTTGTCACCGAGGAATATGACAGCGGGGCGATCATTGGTCAAGAAAACGTTCCGGTGATGCCGGGTGACACGCCCAAATCCCTTCAAGAACGGGTGCTTAAAACCGAACATGCATATTTCCCCAAGGTCTTACAAAAGATCGAGTCTGGCGAAATGGCAATTCCCGGATATAAAATGCCTACAAGTCAATGCCCCGACCGCTAAGCCAGCAATTCTCATTATGGCTCCATTGCCATCATTCCGGCATGGATGCCGGTTCATATTTCAACGCTTTGCCTCATAAAGAGAATTGCTGGCCCGTTAAAGTCTTGAAATGAAACCCTTTCTACAAATGACCTTAGCCGTTTTTATCGGCGTCTTGGGGGCAGGGCTAGTGATTGATCGCTGGCATGCTCATCAAGAACGAGTTGCCAAGGAGGCCGCCGAGAAGTTGTACGTCGAACAAGATAAACATCGACAAGCGTTGCTGGAGCAGGTTAGAAACGCGGTGATGCAACGTTCCGGTCAGCGACAAGAAACGCCCCCCACAATGCCACCGCCTGAAACCTTACCCCAAGACGAACTGAACGGGATGCCGGGCCAACAAAGCCAATAAGTGGAACACTCCCGCTTGTTTTTATTTGGCTACCAACTTAAGGCGGGACACGATCAAGGCTTACCCGTTCGCCCTGAGCTTGTCGAAGGGTGGAGCGGGTAAGCCGTTCGTGGTTCGACAAGCTCACCACGAACGGCTTTACCTGTCCCGCCTTAAGCTGGAAGCCCGTTTCAAACATAAAAACCTAAAACCCCAACCCCCTCGCCCCTTGGTAAAACACAAAGCTGACCACCCAAGCCAGCAGCAAAGACCAGGCTATCGACACCCACATGAATGCATAGCTTTTCGATTCGTTGCGCAAGGTCGCCACGGCGGACAGGCAGGGGGTGTAGATCAGCGTGAACAGCATGAAACTGTAGGCTTGCACCCAATCCAGCTTTTGTGCCATCAATCCCATCAACGAGTCGCCTTCCAAGCCGTAGACGGCAGCCAAGGAGCCGATGACGATTTCCTTGGCGACGAATCCAAAAATCAGCACAACGGACAGTTGTGCGTCGATGCCGATGGGCGATAACACGGGGGCTAATACGGCGCTGATATGGCCGGCCAAGGTGCCGGCGCTGGCGGGTGGCACATCGCCGGGTACATGGGTCAGCACCCACACCGCAACCACGCCAAAGGTGATGAACTTGGTTGCCCTTTTAAGAAAATGACGGACTTCATGCCAGGCCCGCAGGATGATCTGGCGGGTCGTCGGCAAACGGTACGGAGGCAGTTCGATGATGAAGGGTTCGGTGCTGGAAAAACGGCCTTTGAACAGCAGGGCGGTGAGCAAAGCGGTGGCGAAGCTCAATAAATATAGGCTGAACAAAACAAAAGGCGCGGCATGGGCGGTGAAAATCGCCGTGATGAGGAACAAGAAGACTTGCAGCCGTGCCGAACACAAAGAAAACGGAATGACTAACATGGTCAGCAGACGCAAGGAGCGCGAACGCATGATGCGCGTCCCCATCAAAGCCGGCACATTGCAGCCGAAGCCCATCAGCAACATGACGAAACTGCGCCCGTCCAGACCGAGACGGGCCATCAAGGCATCCATCAAAAAGGCGGCGCGGGACAGATAGCCGCTGTCTTCCACCACGGTCATCACGAGGAAGAATAGAATAATGACTGGCACGAAGGCGGCCACCGTGCCGACGCCATTATAGATGCCATCCAGCAACAATCCTTGCAACCACGCGGGCACGCTTGCCAGCAGAGGCTCCAACCCCAAGTTGCGGGCTTGCGCCAACACCCAGGCCATGCCGTCTTGCATGGGCTTGCCCAAGGTGAAGATGAATTGGAACAGCAAAAACATGATGAGGAAGAACAACGGCAAGCCGAAGAGCGGATGCAACAGGATGCGGTCCAGACTGGCCGTCATGCTTTTGGGCATGGTTTTCGGTATCTGCACGGCCTCGTCCATGATTTTTTCCATGGCGGCTTCAATCTCATCATCGGCCCTGAGATTGTCGCGCAGCTTGGCCGGGTCGGTCGGAGGGCTCGCCGCCAAAGCTTTGGCAATGACCGAACTGGCAGACTTGAAGCCATCGCCATACTTGGCGCTGACCCAGACCACCGGCATCTGCAAGTGCGCAGCCATCTTTTCGGTGTCAACGGTGATGCCGGCCCGTTTTGCCTCGTCCGCCATGTTGAGCAGCAGCACCGCCGGCAAGCCCAATTGCCGGGCTTCCAAAGCAAGGCTCAACTGGCGCTCCAATTGCGCGCCGTTGAGGATGATCAACAGCAGGTCAACTTGGTTGTTTTCCAAAAAGTCGCGGACAACTTTCTCGTCTTCGGAAAAACCATGGAAATCATAGATTCCCGGCAAGTCCACCACGCGGACAACTTTCCCGCCTAAGGGTATTTTCGCCGCCATCAAATCAATGGTGATGCCCGGCCAATTGCCTACCCGTGCCGATGCGCCGGTAAAGCGATTGAAAAATGTGGATTTGCCGGTGTTCGGCATACCCAACAAAGCAATGCACTTCATCGCGTCGTCTGGTGGCTGACCCGAATCTTGTCGGCATCGCTGCGACGCATGATGACTTCGGTCATGCCTATGCGTACTTGCAAAGGCCCGCTGAACCAGGCTCGCCGAATGAGGTGGATCTCCTTGCCGATCCGAAAACCGAGTGCCAATAGCCGGTGATGCAAACCCTCTTCGGCGGAAATGGCCCTGATGATGGCTGAATCACCGGGGTGGAGTGAACTGAGTTTGGGTTCTGGCATGATAATTTTCCAAATGATAACTATTCCTAATTATCTCATGGGATCGGTTAAGCACAAGACTTTTTCTATTTATGAACCATTCAAGGAGAGCAGTGCCTTGATTTCCTTGTCATCCTGCCCTAGGAGTTTTACGTCCAGCAAATAGATGCGCTGGTCGGGAAAACCCAATCCCTGAATCATATAATCGCGAATGGACTTGCCGCGTGTTTGGGCGAGACTGCGCAAGTCCCCTTCGCTTACCACCCATTTCTCCAATAGTTTGCGTTTGGCACTATCCAACTGTTCCCCGCCCAAGGCTTCATTGATCTTCACCCCTTGTAATTCTGGGGAACCGGGATTTTTTGAACGGAACAGATTGGTGAGCAAGCGGGCATAATCTTCTTCACTAAGCGTCAGTCCGTCACTTTCCGATTGCTTGCTCTTCGTTCTCCCCATCTCGATTAGCTTGGTGTTTTTCAATTGACGGGTCAGATCGTTTTCGGCCAAAACAGATTTATCCAGAAGCTGGTGGGCAGCGCCCTTGATTTCCAAGTTCAAGGCGGGTCTATCCTTCAATGCCTTGGCAACATCGCCCAGCTTAGCTTTCTCCTGCCCGCTCAATTCTGCGTTGCCCGGCGAGAATGTCACCGAACCAAGGTCTTCTTGGGTGCCACCGCCAACCAGACTGCCGATGAGATTGAAAGGCGCGGTGACCAGCTTTGTCAGCAAGGTAGTGGCGGCATTGCCCAGAAGACCCCAAATGTCGATTTGAGGATTGCTTAAATCACCGCTGATCGGCAAATTCAGGTCGATGCGGCCATTCGCGTCTTTCAGCAGGGAAATGGCGAGTTTGACCGGCAGGGACGTCGCATCAGAACTCTCCACCTGTTCGCCCAGCGTCAGTTGATCGAGTACAAATTTGTTTTCCGCAGTCAAATGGCCATTATCCAGTTTGTAGTGGAGATCCATGGATAGTTTGCCCTTTTCAATGCGGTAACCGGCGAACCTTCCAGAATAAGGCGAAAGAGTCGTCAGGTTGACATCGGTAAAATTCATCATGATGTCGGTGAATATCTTCACGCTGAAAAGGTTGATCTTGCCTTGGATTTTCACTGGCGAACCCTCGCCCAGCTTGCCCTCCAACATGACATCGGACTTGGAGTCCTGGCGCGAGGAAAGACTGCGGATATCGCCGGTCAGATCATGAATATTCACCGAGAAGTTAGTCGGCTTGATGGTCATGTCAGTGAAATCGGAGGTGGCTTTGTGGATGTGCACTGTGCCTATCAGAATAGAGGCGGGGGCCTCCGCCTTGCCGCCCTTTGCCGGTTTCAGATTTGGTTTTTCTGCCTTGGCGGGCTTGCTCGGTTTTTTTGCCACATCCGTCTTATTGGTCTTGTTTTGATCGTCTGCCGGGGTTACCAGTTTGACCGCTGCCGGTGGACGGCTGCTTGACGGCGGACTAAGGTTTTCAGCGATATTGAATTTTTTGTCCGCGTCGAGTATTGCCCTTACATAAGGCTCGGTGGCAATGACTTCCTTTATACTCAGTCTTTGCGGTGTGTTTTCAAAAACTATTCCGTTGAGTCGTAGGTTTTTCAGATTGATGAAATCCTTGCCTTCCCGTTTGTCGTCCGAGGCAAAATTAGCCACGGCCACATCCCCCGTAAATCGAATTTTCTGCTCCTCCCTGTCTTCGTATTCGATGTCGGCATTGAGGTTCAAGGCCCCTTTGACAATAGTGAAGCGGACGGCTTCGTCAATATAGGCCTGCAAACCGGGCAGGCTCAAGTCGTCGACATATACCTTTAAGTTAGCCGTGGGCGGTGAGAGGTTCAGCTTGCCTTCCAAGGCGATGCGCCCGTTCATGGTTAGCCCTGTGTTCATGCCCAACCAGAAAGGCTTGCCTGACGCGCTGCTAAAATTCTTAACCAACAGGTTCATGGGCGAAAAGCGCATTGCCACCGGCGGGTCAACGGAAAAGTCGCGCAATGCAATATCGTTATCATTGAGTTCGATTATATCCGCACCGAAATTCCAAGGTTCGCTTGGCGATTCCTTGGCTGCGGGTTTTGCAGGCGTTGATGGGGCTTTATTAGAAGGACTGGCCGGCGGCATTCCGGGTGCGCCCGGCGAACCGTCTGTTTCCAGCCAAGCGGCCAAGACGGACTTTTGGGTAGTGACCTTGCCAAGATGCAAAGACTTTTCGGCAACGTTCAACGCGATGCCGTCCAGTTTCAGCGAGCCGATGCTGGCGAAGCGCGGCTTGCCGTTTTCCTCGCGAATTGGGGTTGGCGTTTTCAAATCGATCTTTTCCACACCCAAGGATTTCAAGTGCATTTGGATGGTTTTTAAATCCAAGCCTAGCCCTTGGGCGCTGACCGAACCGACATCAACCGGAACCGGCGCCTTTAGCCCGATCTTCTCCACGCCGATGGATTCCAGCGTTAATTGATTGGCCTTGACATCGAAGCCAAGCCCTTGGAGTTTCACCGAGCCGACATCAACCGGGACAGGTGCCTTTAGCCCGATCTTCTCCACGCCGATGGATTCCAGCGTTAATTGATTGGCCTTGACATCGAAGCCTAGCCCTTGGGCGTTGACCGAACCGATATCAACGGCTGCCGGGCCTTGTAGCGCAATTTTCCCCACCTCCAAAGATTTCAGTTGGAGTTGGTTAGCCTTTAATTGGTAGCTTAAATCCTGGGTGGTGATCGACCCTACATCTAAAAACGGCTGGCCGTCCTTAGCCAGGCTTAATCCCTTGATGACTGCCTCCAGCGATGGAATCTCGAAATCCGCCTCCTTGCCATAGCGGTATTTCAACTTGAGCGAAAGCAAGCCATCAAGCACGACAAAGCCTTGGTCGGAGGCGAGCCAAGCTGCCAGCGGCGCTAACTTAAGGTCTTTTAATTCGAATTCCCCGGCGACGGAGGTTTGCTCGAAATGCAAGTCGCCATCGGTGGAAATGAGTTCTTTGCCTTCATCTTCTGCGTATAGCTTGAAGTTGGCTGCCGATGCCGAGTTTGTCCCTAAGTTGGCAAGGGTGAAATTTAGAGGGTATAGCACCTTTTTAAAACCAGAGCCTCGTGATGAGTCCCCGAAAGCCAAGCGGCCTTGTTCAACGTCAAGCAAGGTCAGAAGGAAAGGAAAAGCCGTAGATGTTGACGGTTCCTTGGGCTTTTCCTCTTTGGTCAGCAGAAAACCAAAATTCGGCTTGCCTTCACGGTCAAACAAAATATTGATTGAGGGTCGGGTGATTTTGGCATCGGCCACCAAGGATTTGGATTTGATCGAGGCCAATGCGTCAACCTTGACCTTCAGTTCACCTATGCCCGCCACTTCGGCATGATCCGGCCCTTTCAGCGAAAACCCTTGCATTGCCAGCGAAAGCTCGAAAGGATTGAACTCTGTCCGTTCGGCCTGGAAATGCCCGCCCATCTTTTCCGATAGCATCGGCCAAACTTGGGTTTGGATGAGATAAGGCACGAGATAAAAGCCTATCAGCGCATAGAGGCCCACCGCCAATGCCAAGCCCCCGAAAAGACCTACAAACCAACGCCATTTTCTCACCAAAAACGCCAACATTCGATGCCTCCAAATCATTCCGGTCTATTTGTCTGCATTCTAACCCATGGCATCGTTGGCATTGACTTAAATTCTCATGACAGATTGAATTTCCGCCTAGTGCCGTCCCTGGGCACTCAAACTGACTAGGATCAAATACCTTCGCTCAATGGCTTTTTCCGTCAACGCGCTTTAGCAAAGAAAATAGATCGCTGTTGGTTGAAAGGACGATGGTGGAGTCTTTATTGATGACTTTGCCATAGGTATCCATGCTTTTCAAAAACCGATAAAACTCAGCCGCCTCGGGTTTCTGCGTGTATGCCTTGGCGTAAATGGCCGTCGCTTTGGCATCCGCCCCGCCACGGATTTCTTGCACTTGCTTGTACGCGGTGGACTCAATCTCGTTGATGTCGCGTTCCCGGTTGCCATTGATGCGTGCGGACTCGCCCTCCCCCTCGGAACGGAAGCGTTGGGCAATCTGTAGCCGCTCGCTAATCATCCGCTGGTAAATGCGCTCCAGCACTTCCGGGTTATAGTTGATCCGTTTAAAACGCACATCAAGCAGTTCAATGCCAAACTCGGCCAATTTTGGCGCGGCAGAATCGAAAATGCCTTTTTCGATCACCTCACGCCCATAACGGATGGGGCGCAACACACCCAGCGCGTCCTCACCGGTTGCGACCAGCGTTTCATCTATTTTGGGTTGGCGGTCTTTATTGGAGCGCACCACTTCAATGAGTTCATGCTTGGCAATGGCGGTGCGGGTTTCGCTTCCCAATATGTCTTCCAAACGGGATTGCGCACTGCGTTCATCCCGCAATCTAAGGTAATACTGCATCGGATTGGTGATGCGCCACCGTGCGAAGGTGTCCACCTGCACATAGGTCTTGTCTTTCGTCGACATCTCGACCATCGGCCCGTCCCAAGCCATATAGCGTTTGTCGAAGCGATTGACTTGCTGGACGAAGGGCAATTTGAAATGCAGGCCGGGGTTGGTAATCGGCTCGCCGACCGGCCGGCCGAACTGAGTGATAATCACCTGTTCGGTTTGGTCGACAGTGTATGCCGACATCAAAGCGACAATGCCAAGAACGGCGACGGTTAGCGTTGCTAGGGGCGGTAATTTCATTTTTGTTTCTCCACGGCGGGTTGCGGCGGGATTTGTGCCGGCAGTGGCAGCATGGGCAGGATTTGCTGGACGGTGTCGTCCACAATGATGGTCTGTTTGGCATTGGGCAGCACGTCACCCAAGGTTTCCAAGTAAATGCGGGCGCGGGTGACATCGGGTGCCTTGCTGTATTGTTCCAACACCGCGCTGAAAGCCGACGCATCGCCATCCGCCTCGTTGACCCGCTTGAAACGGTAACCTTCGGCGGCGCGTATTTTCTGGTCTGCCTCGCCGCGAGCCCGTGGCACGGCTTTGTTGTATTCGCCATTGGCTAGGTTAATCAAATTCTCGCGGTCTTGCTGCGCCCTGTTCACTTCATTGAAAGACTGTTGGACCGGCACCGGCGGGTTCACGTTTTTTAATTGCACTTGGTTGATTGTCACGCCGAGTTGATAGCGTTTGGCGAGGGCGGTCATGCGGGCAAGGACGGTTTCCTCTATTTCCTGCCGTCCAATCGTGATGATTTCGTCAACCGTCCGGTCGCCGACGACCTCCCGCATGACAGACTCGGAAATATCCCGCAAGGTCTGCCCCGGTTCGCGCACATCGAACAAATAGCTTTTCGGATCGGTGATGCGGTATTGCACAATCCACTCGACCAAGGCCGAATTAAGGTCGCCAGTCACCATGGATTTTTCTTTGGCAGGTTCCGCGCTCACTTGATCCGGGTTGGAATGGCCCTGCGTGACGAAGCCAAATTCCAGCTTCTGCTGCCGTTGGGTCGGTATGGCAATGACACTGTCAATGCCAAAAGGCAGTTTAAAATGCAGGCCGGGGGGAACCTTGTCGATGTATTTGCCAAATCGCAGCAACACGCCCTCGGACTCGGCGGGTATCGTATAGTAAGAGGTCCAGATGCCAATGAGGACAATCAATCCGATGATGATCGGTATCGGCGAAACTTTTGGCGAACTGGGGAGCGCATCCCACGGACTTTTTGGATTATTCAAGCAGTTTTCTCCTCTGCAAAAGCGCGGAAAACAAATTCAGGCCGGTATGTTGTAACACAGAGTGGCAATGATAGCGACATCGCTACAGATAACAGCCCTTGCAGTAATGCCGTCTGTCATGCGGCGCGAAAAGCGTAACATTCCATCGGCGACTCATCTTATAATCAACTTCTTACAAACCAAAAACCATTGCCCAACTATTTATGCAATCGACCAGCAACCCTACGCCCAATCGAATCAGTCTACCTGCAAGCCTTTTTGGCCTGTTGCTGGCACTCCTCACGGCCTGTTCGTCTCCTGCCACAGTCAAAAACTCAGAGCGTTACAGCAAAACCGAGGCTAGGATTGCCATGGAAGCCGACCCATTTGTCCAGCCCGACAGGCAGGAGAAGGTCTTCGGCGAAGATTTGTGGGCTTTGTCGGTTTTGCCTGTCCTGATCACGATTCAGAATGTTAGTGACAGCCCCGTCCGCATTGAGGTACGGAATTTCAAATTAACTTTGCCAGGCAAGCAGGTGATCGCCCCACGGACGGCGGCTGAAGTGACCAAATGGCTGGCTTCGCAGGGAAACATGCTGGGCCAAGCGGGCATGGGGTTGGGGCAAGTCGGCCTTAGCCAGATCGGTCAATTCGCCGGCCCTATTGGCGGCATTGCGGTGGCCATCATCTCCGGCCTTTATGGTGCCTATAAAACCAATGCCAGCCGTACCCATGATGAAACCTTCAGCCAAGGTGAATTCAAGGATGCCACGCTGGGAAAAGACCAATTTAGCCGGGGCATTGTCTTCTTCATGCTGCCTGTGGGAACCCCGGCCTTTAACGAAGCAACACTCAACCTTAGTATCGTAGAGAACCAAGTGGTAACCAGCAGCATCGAACTGCAATTGAAAGCATTGGATTATAAAGGCACGGCCTCGAAATAGCCGGGCGGGATAGGTTACCCCGGCCGTAACGTTTTGTGCCGTGCCGGATGCCGTGGCTTCGCACAAAACGTTAGCGACTTGCCGGGGTTTGAAGTTCCGTTCCGCGTGGGCAAACAATAAAGCCGTTTGCCCACCCTTCTACCCGGCTTTGACCCCATTGATTCTTAAACGCCGATTAATTGCGCATCGGCACCTGTGGTTTGCTGTTTTCGTCGCTGCCGCTGTCTTCATCGTCGTCGGTATCCTGGTTATTCAGCGTTTGCGGGTACAGGCGTTTTTCCCTGTGCTGTTTTTTCAATTCGTGATCCAGCGCCTTTTGCACATTCTCAGGTAATGGGTTGGGGCAGATGGGAGACATTAGGCGTTATACCACTTTTGATGTAGTGAACCATTGCGCGCCAAACAGCACGATATCATGAGGGTTTAAAAATGACGACACCAGCAAGAATGGCGTATCGTCGCCATCCTTGGCTTGCTGTTCCAGTTGGTCGATGCTGCGACACACTTGATCGGCAAAACCGCCGTCGCGCGAGATGCCACAATTGGCTTGCAGATTGCCATGCGGTTCCGGCCCGATCCAGTTATTGAAGCCACATTCGCGCAAGAGGTTGGCGTGTTCATACAGTGCGATGCGCTCGGGAAAGGGCGTGCCGTCGGGCGCATTGGACAGTATAGAAGTTTCGGTGCCGGGTACGTCGAGATCGGGGTGGTTCAAATGCCACTTGCCGCGATAATGCGTTTGGTAACCGGCCGCATGGAAATAGTTGCCCAGTGTCGGCACGGTGTTCGGTTCCAGCCAAAACATGTTTTGATCATACGAACTTTTGCCTATGCCGGGTGTTTGCGAGACGCCATGTAGCGATGGGTATTGCCCTGTATAAATGGTGGTGCGGCTGGGCGCGCAGGCGGTGGAGGCGGCGTAGTGGTGTTTAAATTCGATGCCATGGGCACGCATTTCATCGAGCACCTTGCTGTTTTCCTGGCGGAACTGGCGCGCGGCTTAATTCTCATAGGGGGGCGGGTAACGCTCTTCATCGGTGGTAATGATCATGATGTTGGGACGTTTTTCATTCGACTTGC
>CAIODU010000309.1 GCA_903857165.1 uncultured Methylococcaceae bacterium
AAGATCGTAGACAAATTCAGCGAGAAGGAAACCTCTCGCACGGAAACAGAAGTCGAATCGGGGCAGCGCCGTTCCGCTGCAAGTGATGGCTTACCCTCTTAAATTAGGCAGTAAACTGTCTTGACATAAGGGTCCACTGTAGTGAGCACCACGATACTTTTTTCAGACAGTCACGGCCAACAAATTTTGGAAACCACCTTCGACACATCATGGCAAAGATTGATGCAGAAGATTCAAGCCGAGTTTGGAGAGGAGAACCGCTTTCATTTTCATGACCTCAAAGCTAAAGGGGTTAGCGATGATGAAGGTGACAAACAGAAAGGTTCATGCCATAAATCAGCGGCAATGGTAGCCACCTATGACCGAAAACCAAGCTCCGTAGACTCGGTAAAATGAAATTATTTTAGGAAGAATTTTAGGAAAAATGAAAAGGCTTACCGTAAAATTATGGTAAGCCTTTGATATTTATGGTGGGCCATGTAGGGGTCGAACCTACGACAAACGGATTAAGAGTCCGCTGCTCTACCAACTGAGCTAATAGCCCTTTAATTTGGGGTGACCGATGGGGCTCGAACCCACGACAACAGGAATCACAATCCTGGACTCTACCAACTGAGCTACGATCACCATAAAAACTTTATTGGCGCGCTTGGCAGGACTCGAACCTGCGACCCTCGGCTTAGAAGGCCGATGCTCTATCCGACTGAGCTACAAGCGCTGAATTGGTCGGGGTAGAGGGATTCGAACCCCCGACATTCTGCTCCCAAAGCAGACGCGCTACCAGACTGCGCTATACCCCGATTTGATCGTCTTGTTGCTTAGGGACGGCCAACTATCTATGCGTGAGATTTTAGCTGACTTTTTTCGCCCGGTCAACAATCTCTTCCACTTTCCCCGATGTTGGATCGGGTGTTCCCAAGCCCATCGCCTGATGGCCGGCCAGCCATTCGCGCCAAACCGCGAAACTAATCGCCAAAACCACAGGCCCCAAAAAAAGGCCGAGGAAACCGAAGCGGGCCAAACCGCCGAGAACGCCGAAAAACACCAACAAAAATGGAATTCGCGTCGCTCCGCTGATGACCAGCGGACGAATGATATTATCCACCCAACTGACGACCAGCGAACCCCACAGGGCAAGCGAAATGGCTGCCCAATGTTGTCCATTGGCCAACAACCATAAGCTGGCGGTGACCCATACCAAAGGCGTCCCGAAGGGTACCATGGCGAAGAAAATTGTGACCACGCACAACAGAATTGGCGTGCGCAAACCCACAAACCAGTAGCCTAGGCCAGCCAACACGCCTTGGGCAATGGCGGTGAGCACGATGCCATAAACCACCGCTTTGAGGGTTTCTTCGGTCGTGGCAATGTATGCATTCAAACGCTCGCCCAGCATCATCCGCAACACCTTGCGCACCTGTCCGGTGACTTCAGGCCCATCACGGTAAAGAAAGAACGCCGTGAGCAAGGCAAAGCCCAGCTTGGCGGCATTGTAGCCCACATCCCCCAACACGTTGAGCATATCGCCGGAGTATTGCCGCAGCCAAGGCAATACACGCATCCGCAGCAATTCGCGCAGGCTGTCCACCTGTCCGAACAAATTCCCCAACTCCTTGCCTAGGTAGGGGATGCGTAGCGCAAATTCCGGCAGGGTGGGCTTCTGATCCAACAAGGTCGGCAAGTTGTGGTAGATTTCGACAATTTCGGCTTGCAGCAAAAAGCTTGCCCAAACCAGCGGAATGACGATCAACGATGTTAGCAGCAGCGTAGTCGTCAACGCCGCCAGAGCCTGCCTTCCCACGAAAAGTTTTTCGATTTGGCGGTGCAAAGGCCAAGAGACATAGACCAAGATCATGGCCCAACTCACCGGGACGATGAAATGGCCCAGCACTTGGTAATCCAAGGCAAGCAACCCGGCCAGGAATAGAGCGGGGGCAATGTATGTTGTGATGCTGGCGATGACGGTCTCCTAATAATGTTCAGTCCAACCCGTGTGAGTCCGTTGCGGTTTAACGCGGTTTGGGCTTTATCGAATTGGTTTTTTTGGCGTTTTCTTCACTGGATTGAGTAGGCTTTCCAGCAAATTATTAGCGGTCAATGGGAGTATGATCTAAATCGATCCGGGGGCGCAAGGCTTGTCAAGCAGGGAGGGGTGATTTAAATTGATGCAGGGTGAGTTCGGACACTTGGAAAAGCACGAGTTTGTGCGCGGCGAAACCTTTGCGATGTCCGGGGCCAAACGCGACCATGTCACCGTCAGCTTGAAACTTGCCAGTGCCTTCAAAACCCATCTGCGCGGAACCCCATGCCAGGCTTCAAAGCCATTAAGTTAAGAAAGCCGAGCTTTGCCTCGAATGCGAAAACGGACATTGATGGAGCGCCAAGCCCCAGCTTGGCGTCGGCCAACCCAAGGCCAAGCTGGGGCTTGGCGCTCCGAGAATCCTTAAGTTAAT
>CAIODU010000310.1 GCA_903857165.1 uncultured Methylococcaceae bacterium
ACGGCTTCGGGCGATACATCGTCCTCCATGAGATACCGGTTTATGGCATCATGCGAAAAAAAAGGATGATGCTCGGCCATGTAGGTTTGTGTATAATTGATTAAGGTCAACAGGATGAATTGACAATAATCACGACGCGTCGGTTTTAACCCAGAGTATTTTCTTTTGCTCATGGGTGTAAATTATACTCCACATCCATCAGTATTTATATACTTTATTAATTATATTTTGCGTAAGTCCTATAGAGGTTTTTATCATAGTTCCCGCTAAAAAACAAGGTTCTTTTGTGCTAAGTTCACCATATGAAGTTTTATTCGGGTTGGGCGGTTGTTCTCTCTGCCACAATTTGGCAATTTTAGGTCCTATATACCTCCCCAACCCGGCTGTCACTGCGCCGACACCCACGGCAGTGCCGAACTTTTGCCAACTCCATTCATCGCCGCTTACGAGGATATCCGTGGCATAGCCTAATCCTCCGCTTATCCCTCCCGCGCCCATCAACAGGGCGTAGCCGGCCGTTAGCGGCAAAAATGCAAAAGGCAGGGCGGCAGCAAATCCTACCAACGTTCCCTGCTGCATCTTCTCGACTATGCAAGGCCAGCAAAAAGATTCTTGGTTCAAAGCTTCGTTCAGACCGGCCCCAACTGCCCCGGCGGCCATGCCGCCAGCAATAATGGCCAGCGGCAAAGCCACCGGCGCAAATACCACCACAGCAATACCCACCGCCACAGCGAAAACGATGGAGACAGCGGCCTTCCACCACAGCCCCATCGGGTCGGCCTGATTGAGCGGATCGTTGCCTACATAGGCGTAAAGATTCAAGCCCCCCGCCTGGGCCATGGGGTCTTTCGACACATACCGCCCCCACGCCGGCGAGTAGTAGCGGAAGCGGTTGTAATGCAGACCAGTCTCTGCATCGTAATACTGCCCCGGCAGACGCAACGGGTTGGGTATTTCACCTAGCTTTATGTCGGTCGAGCCGAAGGCTTTGCTCTCCGCCAGCCAGACCACTTGGCCTTGCCCGTCGGTTAACCGTTGCGGGGTGCCCAACGGATCGCAGTGGAATAGTATACGGAGCCGTTGATGCGGGTCGCCAGCGGCGTGTGGGTGCCCGGCAGATAGAGGTATTCCTGTGTGGCGACCCGCTCGCCACTGGCCCAAGTTTCCTCACCGATCAAATGTTTGCCAGCCCAATGGAAGCGGGTTTCCGTTTGGTTAGGGTTGGTTCGGTTGCCACTGCGCTTCCACAGCCTACGCACGAAGGCATCGTAACCGAAGCTGAGCACGCGACCGTCGGACGATTGTGCGCGGACGAGTTGCCCCCGACTATTCCAAGTGTACCGCCAAGCTAGGACCTCACTTTGCCACTGCACCAAGTTGAGACTGAGCATTCTTTTTGATGGACAATTTTCAAGCTAATTGAGTGTCGATTGGGGGGGTGTTCGGACAGGGCTGGCCTATGACTGGGCATTGGCAGGGTTCAGTCTGCCCTTTTTGGCCGCCGCCTTAAGCTAATG
>CAIODU010000311.1 GCA_903857165.1 uncultured Methylococcaceae bacterium
ATCGGCGCGAAGGAACTCAAAACCATCAACGCCACATCGGGAAGCATCAGCAATGTCTGTCATCTCTCGTAAGCCATCAACAGTCGGGTATTGTGCTACGAGAACGATCTCTCTGCCTCAAAAAAAGGCCAAAGTCGAGCCAAAGCCTCCAGCATTCCTTTTTCCGCCAACTGTGCTTGGGCTTGGGCAAAGCTTCCAAGCACCCGCTCGCGATGTTCCCCGGGCAAGCCCTGAATCACCTCGTTGAGGTGCAGGGCTTCCATTGCACTGATGGGTACAAGCTGCCGGCAACAAGCCCCGCAACCTGTCCGGCAAGAGACGGTCCTGCCCTCGGCCTCGTTTAGGCGGGTCCAAATTCCGATCAGGGCATCTTGCAGCTTCCAAATCAGCGGCAGGAATTCCGTCAGGCTGATGTCTTGGTTGGGCAAAGCCGCCTCGGCAGCGCATTGATAGCCTTCTATGTCCAAGTTGAAGCGGAATGGGGTGGTCGTGGGCGCGGTGTCTGTCATTTGAATATTTCCGTTAGCGGACCAATCAAGCCTCCTGCGGGGTCGTTGCCATCAATTCTAGCAGATTTGGGAGTGTCGGAGGGTGGCGCATCCGGCATCACTACGGCAGATCATCCTCATCAATATGAAATTTATGCAGCATGCGATGCGTTATCGGGGTAAGAAGGATGCCCATTATAGCGATAAATAGTAGTCCGCTAAAAAGTGCATAGACAGAAGCGAATATTTTTGCACCCATTGTGGAAAGCGAATTGACGGGCCCCATTCCCCCGAGAATCATTGATGCCTCTAAGAAGGAGTCAACATAATCAAATCCGGCTATCCAATGGTAACCCATGACTCCAATGGATAAGGCAATCGCAATCAAGATGCCCGCCAGCATGACAGACGCGGCCATCCTTCTGACAAAAATTGATAGCGGGGCCAGTTTTTCATATTTTCTTTCAAACATCTTAAACCTCGGATCACGGTGGGGCTTTGTGTTAGCGAAGTATACACCTAAAGTTGCAAGGTGTTGGAATGATGCTCATAAAATTGCCTAATTTATCAATCGGTTAAAATGAGCATCTTGATAAGTGATGAGGATTTCCGCCCACAGCCTACGAGGCTCGTAAGGCAAGGCAAATTCTGTTACAGTTTGCCGTGTCACGAACCCATGGGCCCAAGGGCTAATCGAACATGCCGAATAGAGTATTCATCAGTTACAGCCAAGAAAGCGAAGCCCACAAGCAACGGGTTCACGCCTTGGCCGACCGTCTGCGGGCCGAGGGCATTGGCATTATCCTTGACCGCGATTGCGGCCCCGGCGGACCCGACGAAGGTTGGGACACATGGTCCGGGAGACAGGCGGAAATTGCTGAGGTTGTAATTTTGGTGTTCACACCCGTTTATCGCAGGTGCTGGGATGGCGAACAACCCCAAAGTGTGCGTCAAGGGGCGACGCATGAAACCAAGGTGCTATACCGGCGACTCTACGAGTCAGGTGCCGAAGTTGATTTTTGCCGTGTATTGACCTTTGAAGACGATCATAAAAACTGCATTCCCAAGTTCATCGCCGGCTTGCACACCTTCGATGCCAACCGCGACTATGCCGATATCGTCGCCTGGCTGCGCAAGTTGGGTGCTGCCCCGCCGCTTGCCACATCGAACATGCCGATTAACTGGCCCAACCCCCTCGTCAACTATCCTTGGCCCTTGGCTGATCGTAAAGAACCGTTTGAACTATTCCAAGACATCATCACCGCCCGCCGCAAGGAACGGATTTTTCTAGTGGACGGTCCCAGCAGTAGCGGCAAAACCGTATTGTTGACCGAATTGATCGAATATGCCAAGAGCCTTGGCCTATGCGCCGTGCAATTGGAATTGAAAGGCTGTCCGACCTTGGATGAGTTGTTCGAGATGCTTGCCTTGGAAGTGGATGCCACTATCCTGCCTGCTTTCCATAGTGCCAGCGGTTCCCCGCGCAAGAACGCCTTGCTCAAAGACTTGGAAAAACTGCGAAGCCCCCTCGTGTTGGGGTTCGACACTTACCAAGCAGTGCCTGCGGACATTGCCGACTGGATCGAGGGCCAGTTGCTGCGCCGGGTGGGGCAGTGTCCGGGTTTGGTGGTGGCACTGAGCGGTCAGAAAGTGCCGGATCGCACCTGCTTCCCATGGGCCGGGTTGGCGGTTCCCGTCACCTTGCCGCCGATCAAAGAGGCCGGACATTGGGTTGTCTATGCGCAAAATGCCTTGGGCAACCCGGCCATCACCGAGGATCATATCGAAATGCTGCTACACATTCCCCATGGTGACCCCGGACAGACCAGCGCGTTCTTGCGCGGCTTCAATCCCTCCAAGAGTTGACCCCCATGCGTATTGAAGACGCCCTCGAACAATTGCAGCGTGTCCAAAACGACCCGCAAGCCCTCACGGTTGCCACCGCCAGAATTGCCTGTGAGCAAATAGAACCCGGCCTGTTCCCCGTGCTGGAAGCCGCCGCCATCCCGCATTGGTTTGATGCCGCCACTCTCGCCGCATTGCTGGAAATCGACTTGGGTTTGGCGGATCACTACTACGCCCGACTTATTGCCGTGCCGCAAGTGGAAAGTTTCAAAGCCCGTAATGCCTACAACGTACATGAAGCCACCCGCTTGGCGGTGCGCACTTGCTTGGCACAGGAAGACCGGCCACGGTTTGACGAATTGTCGCACCGTGCCGCCGAATGTTTGGCTGGCCCGGAAGCCCACCAACGCATTGAAGCCCTTTACCACCGCCTGAGTGTGGACGAACCGGTTGAAGCCGCCGCCGCATTGGAGAAGCTTTTTCAAGAATGGCATCGCACTGGCCGGTTTGGACCGCTACAAACTTTGGCCTTGGCACTCGACGAACTGTTGGCTGGCCAATGGCTGCAAGGCGTCGCCCGCGCCCGCGCTTTGGTGTGTGTGGGATGGATACGGGGCGGACGCTTGCCGCTTAAACAGACTGAATCCATGGCACGGGAAGCGATAGCCCTATTCGTCGCGGCGAATGAACCCCAAGGCGAAGCCGATGCCCGGCAATTATTGGGTGATACGTTGCAAACGGAAGGGGATTTAGCCGGGGCTTTAAGGGAATATCAAGTATTCAAAGACATCATGCGGCGGCTGACACGGCTGGACCCGGACAACACCGATTGGCAGAAGGATTTGTCGGTGTCCCACAATGACGTGGGCGGGGTGCTACAGGCGCAGGGGAAACTGGCCGAAGCCTTGCGGGAGTTCCAAGCCGGTAAAGACATTAAGCTGCGGCTGACACTGCTGGACCCGGACAACACCGATAGTCAGCGGGATTTGTCGGTGTCCCACAATGACGTGGGCAGGGTGTTACGGGCGCAGGGGCAACTGACCGAAGCCTTGCCGGAGTTCCAAGCCTTCAAAGACATTATGCGGCGGCTGACACGGCTGGACCCGGACAACACCGGTTGGCAGCGGGAGTTGTCGGTGTCCCATAATAACGTAGGCGGGGTGTTGCGGGCGCAGGGGCAACTGCCTGATGCCTTGCGCGAATTCCAAGCCAGCAAAGACATCATGCGGCGGCTGACCCAACTAGACCCGGACAACACCGATTGGCAGCGGGTTTTGTCGGTGTCGCACAATAACGTGGGCAGTGTGTTACAGGCGCAGGGGAAGCTGGCCGAAGCCTTGCAGGAATTCCAAGCCGTTACTGACATCATGCGGCGGCTGACACTGCTGGACCCGGACAACACTGATTGGCAGCGGGATTTGTCTATTTCTCATCGCTGGATTGCCAGGCTATTTGAACAACAAGGCCAATTGGCGGAAGCCTTGACCGAACGCGAGGCCGACTTGGCTATCGTCGAACGCCTCGCCCGACTTGATGAAACCAATGCAGACTGGCAACAAGATTTGACCGACTCCCGCGAGGCGTTGGAGGCGCTGAAGGGGCGCATTGGGGCGGACTGATTAATCGTTCCAACCCCCGGCGTGGGAATGCAGACGGTTTGGGAACCCCAGGCACCCGATCTCATCGTTATACACAAGTCGTTGCGGGAGCAGCAGAACCCCGAAGGGGTTCAAGCTATTAGCCGGGGGTTGAGCGAAGCGACACCCCCGGACGGCAAAACGAATAAAACATCGACCCCGGAGGGGTCGCAGTCTTTCCTGCGCGGCCTTAGCAAGCGTAGCCCGGAGGGAGCCGCCCTGCGGCGAAATCCGGGGGGGTGCCACGGAAAACCCGGATTGCGCCGCATGGCGGCTTAAGGCTGACTGCCTCCCATTCGGTTAATCCTACCGCAGTTGCGGCATGTGCCGGCATGATTGCCGCACCTTCAAAAGGCAAGCCTCGGCATCTGGCGGATTTCGACGTGGCCTCTCAGACGGCTAAAGCCGAAGCATGAAAGCGGTTGATACTAATCTGTTGGGATTGGTGGATTAAAACTTTTGTATCGGGGAAATTCCAAAATCGTCTTAACGTTCCGTCCGTGCATGAGGGATAATATAGGCTACGGCTTGCCTGAAAGACCACTGCCGACCCTTTATCCAGAAAACTAACGCCCAGAGGACATCCCATGACCATAGCAAACAGCGTTACCGATTTGATTGGCAACACTCCCTTGGTCCGCATCAACCGCCTAGCCCAAGGTGTCAATGCGGAGATCGTCGCCAAACTGGAATTTTACAACCCGGCCCATAGCGTCAAAGACCGCATCGGCCTGGCGATGATTGATGCCGCCGAACAAGCCGGGCTGATCAAACCGGACACCATCATCGTCGAGCCGACCAGCGGCAACACCGGCATCGCCCTTGCCATGGTGTGCGCTGCGCGGGGCTATCGGTTGATTTTGACCATGCCGGAAACCATGAGCAAGGAAAGGCGGATGCTATTGCGCGCCTATGGGGCGGAACTTATCCTGACCCCGGGGCCTGAGGGCATGGGCGGGGCGATTCGCCGTGCCGAGGAACTGGCCGCTTCCGACCCGCGCTATTTCTTACCGCAACAATTTAATAATCCGGCCAACCCGGAAATCCACCGCAAAACCACTGCCGAGGAAATCTGGCGCGACACCGACGGCAAGGCCGACATCCTCGTAGCCGGCATTGGCACCGGCGGCACCATCACCGGAGTCGGTGAAGTGTTGAAAGCGCGTAAACCCGGTTTCAAAGTGTTTGCCGTCGAACCCGCGTCTTCCCCCGTGCTATCCGGTGGCACGAAGGGTCCGCATCCGATTCAGGGCATCGGCGCGGGTTTCGTCCCGGCCATACTAAACACCCAAATCTACGACGAGGTGATCTGCGTTGAAAACGAAGATGCCTTCATCACCGCCCGCCGCGCTGCCAAAGAAGAGGGGCTGTTGGTGGGGATTTCATCCGGTGCTGCGTTATGGGCGGCGATTGAAGTGGGCAAGCGCCCGGAAAACAAAGGCAAAATGATTGTCACCATCATCCCCTCGTTCGGCGAACGCTACCTCAGCACTGCCTTGTTTGCCGGTTTGGCGGATTGACCCGCCATGGCCCCGACCCGCAAAAACTTAAGGTTCGCCACCCGCGCCATCCATGCCGGCCAAGCGCCCGACCCCACAACCGGGGCGCTGGTGACGCCGATTTACGCCACTTCCACCTATGTGCAAACCAGCCCCGGCGAGCATAAGGGATTTGAGTATTCGCGCAGCCAGAATCCCACCCGTTTTGCTTACGAAGATTGCGTCGCCAGCTTGGAGGGCGGCTTGGCGGGCTTCGCTTTTGCCTCCGGTTTGAGTGCCTCCGCCACCGTGCTGGAATTGCTGGATGCGCATTCCCATGTCATTGCGCTGGATGATCTCTATGGCGGCTCGCGTCGCTTGTTCGAGCAAGTCCGCAAACGCTCGGCGGGGTTGGAGTTCAGCTACACGCACATGCAGACGCAGGCGTCCATCGAGGCGTTGATCCAAGACAACACACGGATGATTTGGCTGGAATCGCCGAGCAACCCATTGCTCAATCTGGTCGATCTGGAGATGGTGGCGGATTTGGCCAGTGAACGCGGCATCATCACCGTGGCCGACAACACCTTTGCCACGCCATGGGCGCAACGGCCCATCGAATTCGGTTTCGATCTGGTCTTGCATTCGGCGACCAAGTACCTCAATGGCCATTCCGACATCATCGGCGGCATTGTCGTTTGCGGCAACGCAGAGCTGACCGAACCGCTACGCTTCCTGCAAAACGCAGTCGGGTCCATCGCCAGCCCTTTCGATAGCTTCCTCGCCTTGCGCGGACTAAAAACGTTGGCTATCCGCATGGAGCGGCACAGCGCAAACGCCACAGCCATCGCGCAATGGCTGGATCGCCACCCGAAAATCGAGCGGGTCATCTATCCGGGCCTGACCAGCCATCCACAACATGCCTTGGCGCGAAGGCAAATGAGCGGCTACGGCGGCATGGTCGCCGCTGTGCTGAAAGGCGGCGAGGAAGAGGCACGGCGTTTCTTGGAACGTTGCGAACTGTTCACTTTGGCGGAAAGTTTGGGCGGTGTGGAAAGCCTGATTGAACACCCCGCCATCATGACCCATTCCTCCGTTCCCGAAGAAGTCCGCCTGTCATTGGGCATTAGCGACGGGTTGGTCCGCATCTCGGTGGGGATAGAGGACATTGACGATTTGATCTGTGATTTGGAGTCGGCGTTGGCGGGGGTTTGATTCCGGTTTTAAATACAATGGGCGGGTTTGGAACCCGCCCCTACAACTATTTCACAACAATGGCGGGTTTGAACCCCGCCCCTACTATTGAGCCAACAACTATGAACGCCGTCCCCAAAACCTACATGACCGCCGAAGAATACCTTGCATGGGAAGAATTGCAGGAGACCAAGCACGAATACCTGAATGGAATGGTATACGATGTATACGCAATGGCGGGTGCGAAAGACGCCCACGTCACCATCGCGGGCAATGTGTTCGCCCTTGCCAAATCCCACCTGCGCGGAACGCCCTGCCGCACTTATATCGCTGACATGAAATTGCGGGCCGATGAAGACAGCGCCTATTTCTACCCCGACGTGTTTGTCACCTGCGACCCGCGTGACCGCGCCAACGACAACTACAAATCATGCCCTAAGCTCATTGTCGAAGTGCTGTCGCCGTCCACCGCCGGCTATGACCGGGGCGGCAAATTTGCCGCTTACCGGCAGATGCCCAGCCTGGAGGAATATGTGGTGATCGACCCGGCCAAGTTGACGGTTGATTTGTTTCGCAAACGGGAAGACGGCCTCTGGGTGTTACACCCCAGCGAAGGCCAAAATGCCGTGGAATTTGCCAGCATTGGCCTGACGGCAAGTTTCGCGGATTTGTTTGAAGACGTGCAGGCAGAGGATGCGGCTGCCCATTCTGCCGAACATTCATGAATAAAGCGGTAGTGGGCATCCTAGGCGGCGGTCCCGCAGGAATGTCTTGTGCGTTGTGGCTGAAGCATCTGGGCTTGTCGCCTATCATTATCGAGCGCAATGCTGCCCTTGGCGGACAATTGCCCGACATTCACCGAATCAACCGGTGGGTGTTGGGATTGCCTAGCCGGACGGGTCCCGAACTTGCCAAACTGTACAGCAACCACATCACCGAAGAAAATATTCCGGTCAACTATAATGCCCGACTCACTGCGGTTGAAGCGACAGCAGTGGGCTACCGCCTCATTTTGCAGGAAGCCGATGAAACCCAAACATCCATACGGGTTCAAGCCTTGGTCATCGCCACGGGCCTACAGGCTCAGGGCATTGAGGTTTTCGGCAAAACACCTGAATTGGATTTGTTATATGCACGGGGGCTAATTGGCTGCCATCCCACCGACCATCTCGATAAATTGGAATGCTTGCGTGGCAAAACAGTGGCGGTGATCGGCGGTGGGGACAATGCCTATTTCACAGTGAAAGATGTGGCGGCGGTCGCCGCACGCACCCATCTGATAATCCGTTCGCGTCCGCAAGCCCAAAACACTATTCGCCGTGAAGTGAAAACCCTGATTGATCTGGGGCTGGTTATCGAATATCGGGAAACACAGGTTGAAACTTTCCGGCCAAGTCAGGACGGCATTGAAATATGTTTGAATCAATTGGGTTCAACATCGGTGAAAATTAAGGTGGACAAGGTATTTACGCGCACAGGCTTCACCCCTAATACCAAATTCCTTGGTAGTCTAGGCCCTCTGGCAAACATAGACAAACAAGTCCGTGGCTATTTATCGACAGATTCACGGAAGCGCACCTCAGTTGACTCAGTTTATGCCATCGGCGATGTTGCCAGTCCAAATGTGCAATCGGTAGTCACCGCAATAGCGGAGGGTGCGATTGCCGCAAGGGCCATCGCAGAAGATATCGGCACAAGGGAGTAAATGCTTAATGCAAACCGCGCAGAACCCCTTGGAAAAACACGACACAACCCCACAGCCGCTGGTATGGGTCGTCGATAGTGCCTACACTGGCGAGATGAATGCCCGTATTGGATTAGCCGAACGCCTGGGTTACCCTTACGAGATCATACCGCTACCCAACGGCGATGCCCAAAGCTATCAGCAGAAGCTTGAAGAGCGGTATGTGCGCAACGCTAATGGCAGTCAACCGAAGCTACTCATTATCAGCGGCACGGGCGAGGAAACCACTGCCGAGATAGCCGATTTGAAGTTTCTCTTTCAAGATCGCTTGCTCAATGTTTACCTAGCCTCCATATTGCCGGATGAACACCACCCGCGCCTAAAGGAATACGATCTTATCGCCTCCCCCCAACTCACCGGCATCAATATTGTCCCTCTGCTTGGCGTACTGCATAAACTGACCCGCGCCTCGCTCGCGGCTGCCCACCGGAAGCACGAAGATTACTTCAGCAGCCTGCCCAGGCCCATTATTTGTCTGTTGGTTGGCGGCAACACGCGCTACTGTGACGGATTTAACGAGGCGCATGCCACTGGATTGGCCCAGCGCGTCCATGCCATCGCAACAGCATTGGAAGGATGCCTCGTTATTGCAAACAGCCGCAGAACGCCTGCGACTGCCTTGGACGCTTTGCTGGGTAATCTACAGGGGCTCAGCTATCGTTTTTTCGATTGGCGTCAAATTGAACAGAGCTTCTACCACGCCATGCTCGCCCATGCCGATTTGTTCATCGTCACAGGCGACTCGCTGTCGATGTGTTCCGAAGCGGCCTATACTGGCAAACCACTATTGGTTGATGTCAGCGACGATGCCACCGAGTGTTATCATCGGGACATTGTTGGCAAGCTTATTGACTATGGTGCGGCCAAACTGCTTACAGACCACTTCGAGCCTTGGGCCTGTGTGCCAACAGACCCAACTGAAGCCGTTGCCGAGGCCATCCGAAAAAGAATCTTATGACCAACCCGAAAAGCCGCGCCTGTTGCGCCAATACTGTTCAACATTAAAACAACAGCGGGCCATTACGTTCTAATTCTTGGCGAAGTTTGCCTGCACCGACATATTGGTGTTCCCGCTCACCGTACACGTAGCGCCCGCACATGCTCCTGACCAGTTCACGAAGTGGAATCCGGTTTCAGGTGTGGCGGTAAGGGTGAAGGTTTTCCCGCTCAGACTCGCAGAGCAAATACTGCCACAATTGATACCTGCCGGGTTGCTAGTGATGAGGCCTTTGCCCCCCGCTGTTTTCACAGACAATGTTGCGGTGGCACTGCCACCGCCAGTGCCACCTGTCTTGACGAGCAGGGCAAAGTTCGCGGTTGCATTCACTGCGTCATTGACGGTCGCATTGCAGCTTAGGGCGATGCCGGAGCAGGCACCGCCACTCCAACCGGTGAAGGTATTATTGCTGGCGGGCTGCGCGGTGAGCGTTACAACGGTATTAAGTGCGTAGTTGGCTACGCACTTGCTGCCACAGATCAGTACACCGTCTGACGACGTGACTTTGCCCGAACCCACCAGGCCAATGGTCAACGAAGGAACGGCGATATTAGCCGCCGCCATCTGTGCCACTAACATGTCGCCGAGTTCGTCGGCCTGCGGGATATTACAACTGCCATCGCCGCCGCAAGCTGCTTCGTGAGTGATTGGATTATAGGCGCCCGTGTAGGCGTAAGTTTCATAACGGCGAATGACGGCGCGAGTGCCAACAGCGGGCGCACGCTCGCTGACGTGTTTGCCGCGCTGCTTGTGACCTCCTGGAGGGGAGAACTGTACCAGATCCCACTCAGTTTCAATCTGCGCCGGGTTCTGTGGCACAATAGTATTCGTGTCCACCAGCTCCTCAAGCGTGACGTGACGATCAAGCTCGTTTACATAAACCTTCATCCAGGTTGCATCGCCGTACTGGGCAACAACTTCTGGAGCTGGAGGCGGAGGCGGAGCAACAACTTCGGCAACCAGCACTTCAGGAGCGCCCACGACGGGCGCAGGGACGAAAGTATATACCGGGGTCGGTACGAAGATGTTGTTTGGGCTGGCAATGAGCTGGCCCGGATTGGCCAAATCCGCAAGCAGCCAGCGGTAGCTTTTCACTACATAGTTGTAGGTGGTGGGCCGTGGGCCAAAATGATCGCAGCCGGCATTGTCGGTTGCGGCAAAGGAGTAACAGGTGCCCTGAAAGCTGGTTCCGGGGCTGTGTGGGACAGTTCGTGCGATGAATTGCTGGGCGACCGGGTCATAGGTGCTCTGGTAGCGCACATAGGTGCCGGTGGCGTAGGGCACGTAGGCAGGCTGGCCATACTTGCTCGGCCAGGCTGTGCTGAATTCCGTTGGCTGGATGTTGTCGAGATGGATCTCCATGCCGTAGGTCGTCTCACCCTCGTAATTCGCGGCATCGAAATTGGTGAGCCCACCGACAATGGCGTTCCCCACCGCGAAGACAGCCGAAGGTGCGACCAGCAGACCTAGCGCCAGCACCGCGCCAGACGCGAGCAGACGGCAAGATGCTGCGGTGCGGGATGGTTGCGAAGGTAAATCCTGCCCTGTTTTTCGATTTAAATTATGTGTGTTCATGATGTATTCTCCCGCTTGATGTTTCACGATTCGGGAACCAAAATTATTGGCCCCTCTTTATCCCCAAATATCCTAGGCGGATATTTGAGCGATTTTCTGTGTTCTCATACCGTATATTCCCGAGAATGGAACAAAGGTTCAATCCGTAAGAAATATTTTTTGCCCGTGTCCAAGCACCCGCTTGTGAATGCGGAATGACTTTTTAAAGAGGTTTGCCAGCAACATGCAACAAATCATTGCCATTGCCTTGGGCGGATCGGTCGGCGCGGTGTTCCGCTTTTGGGTCGCCAACGGCATTTATGCCGTGTTGGGCCGCGGCTTCCCCCACGGCACGCTGGTCGTCAATGTGACAGGGTCGTTCCTGATGGGTATCCTGTCGGAACTCCTGATCCAACGTTTTCCGCTTTCCATCGAATACCGGGCGGCAGTGCTGGTGGGCTTCCTCGGCGCGTACACGACCTTTTCCACCTTCGCGCTGGAAACGCTGATGTTGGTCGAGGAGGGCAGCTTGGCCAAGGCGGGTTTGAACATCTTCCTGAGCGTGATGTTGTGCCTAGTGGCCGTATGGGCCGGATTGATATGGGGCCGGGTGCTGTTTTCCGGCAGCCTCCATCTTGGGCTGGACACGGCCTTTCCCTACCGGGAATTGGGCATGGGCATCTTATCCATGTTTGCCTTGGCCTTGCTTGTCGAATGGTTTAGCCATAGACTGCCGCTAGGCCCCGCTTACCGGGCCATGCTGCTGATCACGATTCTGGGTCTTTCGACTCTTATCTCCACCTTCTGGGCAATGTCGAAACTCGGCGAAATCCGTTTCGACATCCACGGAGTATTAGGCATATTCATTTTCAACGCCCTCCTTGGGTCCGCATTCATCTGGTTAGGCGCAACGATAGGCACTTGGTTATGGCAGAACGAATCATTAAAATAGCGCGGATTTACCTCCGCGAGTCGGAGCGCCTGCTCCCCAAGGTCATCAAGTTTTTGCATGATGACGAAAAGGTTCCCGGCGTCACCGTGCTGCGGGGCATCACCGGCTTCAGTGCGGATGGAAAAATACACACGGCCTCTTTGGTCGACCTGTCCTTGGATCTCCCCTTGGTCGTTGAGTTTTTCGATGAACCGGAGCGGGTCGAGGCGGTGGTTGGCAGGCTCATGGAGCAGGTGGCAGTGACCCATGTGGTGACTTGGACGGGGGAGATGCACACAAGGGAATGACACGGGGATGCCCCCCATTGCATTGTCATGTACAGCGACATCACCGAGGTCCGCCAATGGCAGGGGTTGGCTGGAAGTGCCAAGCGAGCCTAGAAATACGCCTTACCGTCAGCAATCACCTGCCGGCCTATAGCTTCAACCCGATTGACGCCGGTCAGCGCCATCGTCACATCGAGTTCCCTGCGTAAGATGTCAATCGCACGCAAAACCCCCTTCCGCCCGCCGGCACCGAGTCCATAGACATAAGCACGGCCTATCAGGCAGGAACGAGCGCCCAGCGCGAGTGCGCGCATCACATCCTGACCTGAGCGAATGCCACTGTCGAACATGATCTCAATGTCAGAACCCACCGCATCGGCAATATGCGGCAGCACAGAAATAGCCGAACACGCACCGTCCAACTGCCTGCCCCCGTGATTGGACACAACCATTGCGGCCGCCCCGGTTTGCGCGGCAATCCGTGCGTCAGCCACATTAAAGATGCCTTTCAGTATCAGCGTGCCAGGCCATATGCCCTTGATCCATTCCACATCCTTCCAAGTCAGTGCCGGATCAAATTGATTCGCTATCCAATACGACAGCGAATTTATATTGCCTTGGTCGGGAACATACCCGGCCAGGTTGCCAAAGCTCTTGCGCTTGCCGTGCAGGACACTCAAGGCCCAAGCAGGCTTGGTCATGATATCGAGGAGGTTTTTTAACTTGAGTTCAGGGGGTACTGTCATGCCGTTACGAATATCGCAATGCCTTTGCCCGAGCACTTGAAGATCAACCGTCAACACGAGGGCGCTGCATTTGGCGGCAATGGCGCGATCAATAAGGGAACGGGTGAAACCGCGATCCTTCATCACATAAACCTGAAACCAAAACGGTTTGTCGACGGACTCCGCCACGTCTTCAATCGAGCAAATCGACATGGTGGACAGGCAAAACGGAATGCCGGCCTCGTGAGCGGCGCGACAGGCAAGAATCTCACCATCCCCATGTTGCATTCCGCACAATCCAATGGGAGCAAGGGCAAAGGGCAACTTAGCCGGTTCCCCGGCAATCGTCGTACTCAGGTCTCGATTTGAGGCATCGACCAAGACGCGCTGGCTGAACTTGATTTGTTCAAAGTCTGTGCGATTGGCCCGAAGCGTTTCCTCCGCATACGATCCGGCCTCGACATAGTCGAAAAAAGCGCGTGGCACCTTGCGAGAAGCTAATTGCCGTAAATCCTCAATGCATGTCATAGTCTTCATTCAGTTTCCCCTAAAGCCGTAATTCGTCAATGGATTGCCATCCATCATCAGTCCAATTTGGATGCATTTATATACCCCAGAACACTGGCTTGAGTCCACAAAAATATTTTTGCCATCCCCATGCCGCTGCTGGCGGTAGTGGTGAGGCAAGGCAACGCGGCGTTTGCAAATCAGTGGATTGAAAATCAAGGAAAACCTAACTAGTAGGTTGATATGCACCATAATAATCCACCTGCACCATAACTGCACTCATCTGAATCCATCCGCAGTGCATACAAATCTTAGCCACGGCAAAAACATTAGCCGAATCTAGCCGGCACTTGAGCCATTGTATCTGGCTTGTATTTTGCTTATGCTGTAAGCACAATATTACAAATCATAGGAAATCACTCAATGGGTAAAATACATTTTATCGGCGGCGAAAAAGGCGGGGTCGGCAAATCGCTGGTGAGCCGAGTGCTGTCACAATATTTTATCGACCACGAACGCCCTTTTGTCGGTTTCGATACAGACAAATCGCATGGTTCGCTGCTGCGTTTTTATGCGGGCTACGCCTCGCCAGTCGTCATTGACAGCTATGAGAGCCTTGACCGGGTGATGGAAGCGGCAACGGAAGAGCCGGAGCGGTGCGTCCTTGTCGATCTTGCCGCGCAGACACATCAATCCTTGACGCAATGGATGGCAGATTCGGCCTTGTTCGATCTTTCCGAAGAACTTGGCGTTGAACTCACTTATTGGCATGTGATGGATTCGGGGCAGGATTCCGTGGATTTGTTGCGCACTTTGCTTGACCAGTTCGGCGGCAAGCTCAAATTGGTGGTCGTGTTGAACGAGGTCCGCAGCGATAACTTCAAGCTGCTGGCAAACTCAGGCGAACGGGCCAGGGCGGAGGCTTTGGGTGTCAAGTTCATTTCCATCGCGCGGTTGCAGGAGTCGGCCATGCAAAAGATTGACGGCCAAGGCACCAGTTTTTGGGCTGCTTTGAACCCGGCCGTGAAGACTGCAAACGGCCTTGGGTTGTTAGAGCGCCAGCGCGTGAAAGTTTGGCTGAAAAAGGCTTACGGTCAGATTGAACGGCTTTCGGTTTGAATTGGCCCGTTATAATTTAAGGAGCAGCAAAGTACATGGCAATACATGTTGGCATAGACCACATCACGACCTACCGGTTTGATCGCGACGTAGCGCTGTCGCCCCATCTGATTCGCCTTAGACCGGCTCCGCACACGCGCACGCCGTTACACGACTATAGGCTGGAAATCAGCCCCGCCAATCACCAACTCTTCTGGCAGCAAGACCCTTTCGGCAACTGGGTCGCCCGGGTCGTATTCCCGGACAAGGTCCGCGAATTCAAGGTCGGCGTGCATGTGGTCGCCGAGTTGACGGTCATCAACCCGTTCGATTTCTTTGTCGAAAATTACGCCGGGAATTACCCTTTTAAGTACGATGCCCTGCTACGGCAGGAACTCGACCCCTATTTCGAGATCACCGAACGCGGCCCTTTGTTGACGGCTTGGCTCGCCAAGGTTTCGCACGCGAAATGCCGGATCGTCGATTTTCTGGTGGCGCAAAACTTTCGCCTGAACCAAAACATCAACTACACCATACGGCTTGACCCGGGCATCCAGACTTGCGAGGAGACACTTGGCGCGGCGCTAGGCTCGTGTCGGGACACCGGCTGGTTGCTGGTGCAGATACTCAGGTCTTTGGGGCTGGCCGCCCGCTTCGTGTCCGGTTATCTGGTGCAACTGACCTCTGACCAGAAGGCGTTGGACGGGCCGTCGGGGCCGGAGGAAGACTTCACCGACTTGCATGCCTGGGCGGAAGTGTATATCCCCGGTGCCGGCTGGGTCGGACTCGACCCCACCTCGGGCCTGTTCGCCGGGGAGGGGCATATTCCCCTGTCCTGTACGCCGGACCCGGTCAGCGCGGCACCGATTACCGGTTTCACCGACAAGTGCGAGGCCGAACTCGACTACAGCAATACGGTAAGGCGGGTACTGGAAGATCCCCGCGTCACCAAGCCTTACACCGAGGAACAATGGCACGACATCCAACGGCTAGGGCGGGCAGTGGATGCCGAGATGACTGCGCTGGACATCCGCCTGACCATGGGCGGGGAACCCACTTTTGTGTCCATTGACGACATGGAAAGCCCGCAATGGAACACGGATGCCTTAGGCGTACACAAGCGCGAACGGGCCGGGGAATTGATCAAACGGCTCAAATCAACCTTCGCGCCGGGGGGGTTTCTCCATTACGGCCAGGGCAAATGGTATCCCGGTGAACCGCTGCCGCGTTGGGCCTTGGGCTGTTACTGGCGCACCGACGGGGCGTCGCTTTGGCACAATGATGCGTTAATGGCGGACGAGCATCGGGATTATGGCTTCAATGACGGACATGCACGGCGGTTCGGTGAAAGCTTGGCATCCCGTCTTGGCATCAATCCAAAGTTTCTGCTCGCGGGTTACGAAGATTGGATTTATTATCTCTGGAAGGAGTCCTGCCAGCCTGTCAATCCCGACCCGCTGGAAATTGCCGATGTGTCCATGAAGAACGATGGCCTGGGCTTGGCGCTGGCCCGCGGACTCGACAAACCGACGGGCTTCGCCTTGCCGATCCAATGGGATTGGTTACAAGGCAGTTGGCAGTCCGGGCCTTGGGAATTTACCCGCGAGCACATGTATTTGATGCCGGGCGGGTCGCCCATGGGCCTGCGCTTGCCCATCTCCCTGCTGCCTTGGGCGCAGGAGGTGGAAGAGGAGATTGTAGAACATTTGACACCGCCAACCCGGACTTTGCCCGCCGCGCCCAGCTTGGGAAGCAAGGAGCCGAGCGCTTGGCCCCTGCCCCTCGCCGCTGATGACAAAGCCGGGATTATTCGCCAGCGCTACCGGTACTGGGCCGGTGTCCCGCATACGGCACTTTGCCTGGAGCCGCGCAATGGGAGGCTATATGTCTTCATGCCCCCGCTAAACGAGCTTTGGCGCTATGCCTTGTTACTCCAGGCCATCGGGCAAACCGCAGAAGAATTGAAAATGCCGGTGTTGTTCGAAGGTTATGAACCCCCATCCACGCCGGAACTTAAGGTGCTGAAAGTCACGCCAGACCCAGGCGTCATCGAAGTCAACATACATCCCGCGTCCTGTTGGGACGATCTCGAAGCCAATACGGTCGCGCTTTACGAGGATGCACGGTTGACTAGGCTGGGTACGGAAAAGTTCATGCTCGACGGACGCCACACCGGAACCGGGGGCGGGAACCATGTCACCCTCGGCGGGGCAGTGCCTCAGGAAAGCCCTTTTTTGCGCCGGCCCGACCTGTTGCGCTCGCTGGTGACCTATTGGCAACACCACCCTGCGTTGTCCTATTTGTTTTCGGGTCTGTTTGTCGGCCCAACTTCGCAAGCCCCTCGCATTGACGAGCAGGGCAGCAGGGTTTTAGACGAGTTGGAGGTGAGCCTTCGTGAAATCGACCAGACCGACTCGCCTTGGGTGGTTGACCGTGCCTTGCGTAATTTTTTGGTCGACCTGACCGGCAACACCCATCGCGCCGAATTTTCCATCGACAAGCTTAATTCGCCGGATTCCGCCTCGGGCCGCCAAGGCTTGCTGGAGTTTCGCGGCTTTGAAATGCCGCCCCACGCACGCATGAGCCTGGCGCAGATGCTGCTGTTGCGCGCACTCGTCGCACGCTTCTGGAAAGAACCCTACCGAAAGCCGCTGGCGCACTGGGAGACGGCCAAGCATGACCGTTTCATGTTGCCGCATTACATTTGGTCTGACTTCGCCGGTGTCATCGAGGAACTCAACGAGGCGGGTTATCCGATCCGGTTGGAGTGGTACGAGCCATTCCACGAGTTTCGCTTCCCGGTGTATGGACGGGTCAACTATGAGGGGGTGGCCTTGGAGTTGCGCATGGCTCTGGAGCCTTGGCTGGTGTTGGGTGAGGAAACCGTGGCCCATCGCCAGGCACGGGTGGTGGATTCCGCGCTGGAAAGGGTTCAAGTCACTGTCCGTGGCTTTGACCGGGAACGCTTTCTGTTGACTTGCAATGGCCGGCGGGTCCCGCTTCAGCCCATGGGGGCTGACGGCGACTATGTCGCGGGTGTTCGCTATAAAGCTTGGAAAGCCGTTTTTGGGCTGCATCCGACCGTTGAAGTCCACGCCCCATTGGTATTCGATTTGTTTGACCGCCGCCTAGGGAAGTCCGTGGGGGGGTGCGTATACCATGTCGCCCATCCCGGCGGGCTTGCCTATGAGAACTTCCCGATCAATGCCTACGAGGCCGAAACGCGCAGGGTTTCGCGTTTCTGGGACTGGGGGCATACTGCCGACGCTGCCCCGGTTCCCGCCTGGATCGAGAAAATCAAAGCTTACTACCCCGCCCCGGACTGGAACGCACTGCGGGAACCCCCGCCGGAGCGTGACAACCCGGCCTATTCTTATACGCTTGACTTACGCTGGCTGCCACTTCCATGAGTACACGCATTGCACTAACCCATCGCATTGACTTGCAGTTCAACCAGCCGGTTCAAGTTTCCACTCACTGGTTGCGTTTACGTCCTGCGCCACACTGTAAAGCATCCATCGAGGCGTACTCGCTTAAAATAGAGGCGGAGCCAAATTTTCTCAACTGGGTGCGCGACCCGTATGAGAATTACCTCGCCCGCCTGGATTTGCCCGAACCACTCTCCAGCCTCGGCATGACGGTCGAGGTGATTGTCAAGCTGATACCTGCCAATCCTTTCAATTTTCTCGTCGAACCTTACGCATTCAAGTTTCCGTTTGAATACCCAGCGCACCTAACCAAGGAACTTGCCCCGTATCTGCGGTCGGGGGACGCAGGCCCCAGGCTTGCGGCTTGGCTTGCCAGCTTGAAATTGAAGCCTGGGTATATTGTGGAGCGTCTCGGCGAACTCAATCTACTGGTAAACAAAAGCTTTCCCGACCGGCATGAAACCAGTCCGGCCATGGTGGACTTGGAAGCGATGCTGCAAAGCAGACAAGCCTCGTCCGGTGATTTGGCATGGCTGTTGACCCTGAGCCTGCGCAGCCTTGGATTGGCGGCGCGTTTCACTTCGGGTTACCTAGTCATGTTGGCAACGCCCAAGGGCGGTTTGGATAGGGCGAAAATGCATGCTTGGTCCGAGGTTTACCTGCCTGGTGCCGGCTGGGTTGGCTTGGACCCTGGCGTGGGCATATTTACTGCGGAAGGCCATATCCCGTTGGCTTCGGCCCCGGAGCCCTTGCGGACGCTTCCCATGGTTGGTTATTTCGAAGCCTGCCGGGAAATCCAAAAGGAAGAGATAGTCTTACGTCGCCTAGTTCCCCAACCCGTTTCCCAACCTTACAGGGAAGGCACATGGGCCGACATGCGGGCTTTGGGCGGAAAAATCGACGCTGCCTTGAAAGCCGAATCCGTCAATCTGTCCTTGGGGCTGGATATTGCCTTCGTCTCCTCTCAATATTCCACTGACCCGGAATGGGCCACGGCAACACTGGGATCCAATAAACGGCAGGCGGCGGCAGACTTGCTGGCCCGTCTGCGCAACCGCATAGCCCCGGGGGGGGTGCTGCATGTGGGACAGTCCGATTGGTATGACGGCGAAGCCATGCCACGCTGGCGCTTGGGATGTTTCTTCCGCGCCGACGGCGTACCGATCTGGCGCAACAAGGGACTGCTCGGTGTCCGGCATGCTTCCTTCCCTATCGACCCGTCAGATGCGAGACGCTTTGCCGAATTGCTGGCCGGTGAGTTAGGCATTAGCGCCAGCTTGATCCAGTGTGCGCATGAAGACGGCTTATACCAGTTGTGGGTTAATCGCGCCATATTCGACTACACGCCGCCCGCCGAGGATGTCACCGAACCCCTCCGCAGGAAAGCACTCGCCGAACTTCTATCAGCCAATCAGGGCGAGCCTGTCGGCTTTGTGCTGCCCTTGCGCTGGGATGACGCGAAATCATGTTGGTCCAGCGGAAGCTGGAAATTCCGCCGCAATGGCTTGTATTTGACCCCCGGCGAGTTCCCCATGGGCTATCGCCTGCCCTTGGAAAGTTTGCCCGTTGGGGAACTGGGTGCCGTGGAACCCGACCCGGACCGTTGCCCGTTCGAGGAGAGGCCGATATTGGCAAAGGTTTGCGGCGAATTAAGCGCCCGGTTCTCGTCATTCAAACCCGCGCCCGTCGCTGAATATGAGGCGGCGGACACGCAGCCTTCGAACTCCCTGCGCCCACCCCGCACGGCCTGTTGCGTGCAAGTCCGGCAAGGCCAATTGTTTGTTTTCCTCCCGCCCTTGACGCATCTGGAGCACTACCTGGACTTGATTTCCGCGATAGAGACTACCGCGACGAAGACAGGCATCCCGGTCATGTTGGAGGGATACGAGCCGCCGGAGGATTACCGTTTGCGTCGTTTGAACGTCGAACCCGAGCCGGGGACACTGAAACTGTCATTACCCGAAGCCCATGACTTTGCGCAACAGCACCCACTCATCTTGGCTGCTTACGCGGAGGCTGAAAATACGGGTCTTAGGGCCGAACGCATACTGGCGGACGGAAAACGCGAACCGCCCGGAGGGCGGGCCGAGATGCGTTTGGGTGGCGCAACGCCGATGGAAAGTCCATTTTTGCGTAACCCTGAATTGCTCCGTTCCCTCATCGTCTACTGGCAGCGGCATCCCTGCCTATCCTATTTCTTTGCTGGCCGTTCCATCGGGCCAGGGGGTGCCGCACCACGCCCCGATGAAGGACGCGACGATGCTTTATATGAATTGGCCACCGCCTTGCATCGTTTCCCGACTGGCGAGAATCCGATGCCTTGGGTTGCTGACCGCTTGTTGCGACATTTGCTTGCCGATTCGGCCGGGGATGTGAAGCGGGCAGAGATCCGCATTGATCGCTTGTACCCACCGGAGCGGTCGAGCCTACGCTTGGGTCGCATACTGATTCGCTCGTTTGAAACGCCACCCGATGCCCGCATGGCCGGGCTGCAATCGCTGCTGGTCACCGGCATTCTTGCGCATCTGGCGCAGACACCGACCTCTGCCGAATTGGTCGACTGGCGTTCCGCGTTGCATGACCGTTTCATGCTGCCCCGAGTTTTATGGGACGACCTGAAGGCCGTGCTTGATGACCTTGGTGCGGCGGGTTACCCGTTTCAGTTAGAGTGGTTCCAACCCTTCTTGGATCTGCGTTTCCCCCTCTTGGGCAAGATCCAAACGGGCGACATCGGCTTGGAACTGCGTCATGCCCACGAACCCTGGCCCGTGCTGGCCGAAGAGACCACTGCCTCCGGCGTCGCCCGCTTTGTCGATTCGGCCAACACCAAGGTGGAAATCAAATGCACTGGCTTGTCGCCCTCACGTTACGCATTGGTCTGCAACGGGCATCGTTTGCCACTGCATGAAACCGCAGTTGCCGGGGAGGTGGTGGGGGGGGTGCGTTTCAAGGCATTCAACCCGCCCGCGACTCTTCATCCCACCAAACTGCCAGTCAACGCGCTGGTTTTCGATTTAGTGGACATCTGGACCGGAAGGGTCGTGGCCGGCTGCACTTATTTTCCGCCCCTCGCACCTGTATTTGGGCCGGTTGGCCCTGTGCCGGTGTCGACACTAAAGGGTGGCGAGGGTCAAGTTTCTGACCGGCGGCCCTCAGTGCCTGTCACCTTTCCAACAACAGGGGGGGGCGGGGGAGTTTTTGTGGCGAAGGGCAGCGGTGTGAAATATTTGAACCCGCCTCCGGTGAGCCTCGATATGCGCTTTCCCTTCCTACTGGATTTGGCACGGATGGACTAAGGCGATTTTTCGATAAATCATATCCCCCATGCAGGGAATCCTCCAAGGTGCTTGGGTGGTCTGAAGGCCACCTACGAATAAGGGCATTATCGTAGTGCCCTTAAAACTGGTAGGTGGCGAGGGCTTTGGCTCAAGGTACTCTTAACCGTTCAATTGCGCCTTGAAAGGCGCTGCCAGCTTGAAGCGCACGGACTTGGACGCGGCAATCGTGATCGGCTCGCCGGACTGTGGGTTGCGCCCGGTCCGCTCGGCGGTTTCCTTCAGTTCAAAGATTCCAAATCCTGTGATAGGAACCACATTGCCTTCGGCCAACTCGTTGCGGATGGTTTCCCACAGCGCATCAGATACGGCTTCCACGTCGGCTTTGGTGATGTCGGGGCGTTTTTCGGCAATCTGGCTTCTGACTGCGTCGTTCAGTTCTTGCTTATTCAGGCGTTTACTCATGTATTATTCTCCTAGATGGGGATACCCGCTACGCCGTTATTGGCGAACAGGGTAGGGATTATAAGTGCAAAGGCTTCGGATCATATACTGCTTATTGATGATTTTTTGTTTCGCAAGATGCTTGCCCCTTCTTGGCACACCATCCGATGACAAGCTATTCCTCCTCCGGCGGCTGCACGACAAGCTCTGTCGCGCTTAGATATGCCCTGAGCGCCTCGTGCAACGTCGGGAAAATCACCTGCTCGTGTTCCGGGCGATAGAGACCGATCTTGCGCAGCCAGTCGCGGTACTCTGTTTGCCGACCTGCCATTATCAGCAGTATCCCCTGTGCTTCCAACTCGGCACTGATATCCCGTAGGGTATACAGTCCTGTCACATCCATCTCGCTGATTGGGATTGCGTCGATCACGAACCATTTGAGTCCGGGTCCAGTGGCCTTGGCTGTGCGCAGGACGCGCTGTTTGAAATAGGCGGAATTGAAGAAGGTAATCGGACTGTTGAAGCGATAGAGGACCAAGCCAGGAAACGTCTGTGCCCCGAGATGCCTTTCCACCGAATGTAGGCCGTGCATTCCCTCCACTTTGCCCAGTATCTCGTCTTGCGGACGGGCGACAAATTTGATGAAACGCGCCAGAGCCAGTATCACCGCCACGAGAATGGCGTCAATCGCGCCGAATGCCACCACGCCTAGGGTCGTGATAATCGAGAGTGCGACCTCATTTTTGTCAATGGCCCAGATGGCACGGAGGGTGCGCACGTCAATCAATGAGAACGAGGCGAACACCAGCACGGCACCCAAGGCGCTGATCGGGGCATATTGCAAGGGATGGGTGAAGAATAGCAGCACTGCGGCAATCGCCGCCGCCGCCACCAAACCGGTCACTTGGGTGCGGTTCCCGGCGGCGTTGGCCATCGCAGTGCGCGAGTCGGCACCCGTCACCGCAAAGCCCTGCGACAAAGCGGAGGCGATATTGGCCGCACCGAATGCGGCGAATTCGCGGTCCACGTCGATGTCGTAGTGGTTCTTGGATGCAAAACTGCGCGCGGTCAACATGCCGCTGGAAAATAGCACCAAGGCCAAGCCGGCGGCGTGAAGTGCCAACGTCGGCAGATACTCCAGCGGAAACTCGGGCAAGCGCAACGGTGGCAACCCGGCGGGCACTGCCCCAAGGATGGCGACGCCTTTCGCGCCCAAGCCCAGCCAGGCGACCGCAAGGCTGGCGAGGACCATTCCAACCAGCGCCTCCGGCAAGCGCGGCAACAACCGCCTGACCAATACTAATAAGGCAAATGTCCCCAAGCCCACCGCCAGCGTCCAAAGTTGTGTCTGGGGAAGCTTCGCGGCTATCTCAAGCAACTGCGGAATGATGCTGTGGGATTCAATGGAAAAACCGCACAGCTTGCCAACCTGCCCCAGAAATATGCTGATGGCGATGCCATTTAAGTAACCGGTCAGGATGGGCTTGGATAGAAAATCGGCCAGTGCGCCCAGCCGGAAGAAACTGGCCAAAATGCAGAACAGGCCGCTTAGAAATGCCAGCGTGACTGAAAGCGACCAGTAATGGTCATAATTGCCGGCGGCAAGCGGGGCGACGGTGGCCGCGATCATGGCGCAGGTGGCCGCGTCCGCACTCACCATAAGCTGCCGGGACGTGCCAAAAATGGCGTAGGCCACCAGAGGCAGGATGCAGGTATACAGGCCCACCACGGGTTCGAAGCCAGCCAGTTGGGCGTAGGCGATGGCCACCGGCAGCGCCACTGCGGCGACGGAAAGCCCGGCCACCAGATCATGACGAAAATCCTCGGCCCACCGGTAGCGAATCAGCGCCGGCAGTCCGGGTGCAATGCGATACAGCAGTGCCTGTTTTTTGGGTTCGAACATCGTTCTTCTGCGCCTGTCATCTACATGGCCCATCGCGGATTTCCCATCAGTTATTCCTTACCTTCCAACTGCCATCGACTTCGATTTCAAGGATTGCATCGTAAAGTCGAGGCATATTAGTGGCCTCATCCAGCGCGACATAGGTAATCGAGTTCAAGCTGAGCATCAGCAGTAATTGCGCTGCCTGGTCGGGTTTCAAGGCAGTGTAGACACGGTCCAGGAAAGCGAATTGGGGTGCCGCAAGCACCAATCGAGTGAAAGCCAAAGTCTGCTCTTCGCCTAGGGATAGCAAACTCTCCCAATCCTGCTCCACATCCAATCCGCCGACCCGGGACAGGACTGCGCCGAGGCCGAGTTCTCTCATAGTAGTCAGCATGCGCTCGTCGGAAACCGTATGTTCCTCGCCGCTACGCATGAGCAACTCGCGTAAAGTGCCCGGATACAAGTAAGCCCGCTGCGGCAAAAAACGGATGCTATCGAGGCTAGGCCGGATGATTTTCCCCTCCCCCCTGTCAAAGATGCTGGCTGTCGCCCTGAACAAGGCCAACTTCGCATCCTCGTTTGGCCCGGTGATTAACAGCCTTGTCCCATGGGGGATGGAGAGTGACAAGCTCTTTAGCAGCAGCCGGTCATTGTCCAAAGAACGCAGGGTCAAGTTCTCATAGGTGATTTGCCTGTCAGTTGTCTCGATGATCTCAATCTTGGAGTCAATCCCATCGTGTGGGTGATCCATGGCCTCCCAAAGGCGGTTGAGCCGTGAAAGCACCGCAGTAAATGAAGAGATAGTCCCGAATTGGCTGACGATCAAGGAAAAAGCACCCACCAGTTGAGCGAAGGCCATCGCCGATTGCGTGACCACCCCAAACTCAACCTTTGCTTGGAAGAAAAGCGGGGCGACGATTATTATCGGGATAATCTGGACAAGATTAAAATAACCCGTGGAAAAGAAATTCAAGTTACGGCTTACGACAAAAGTTTGCCGCAGATTGTCTGCCAGTGCGTCCACCCGCTGAAGCAATCGTACCTTTAGCCTTCCTTCCCGGCGTGACAAGGCGATGGATTCCGCGTTCGCCCGGACATGAATCAAGGCAGAGCGAAAATCGGCTTCCTTGTCCAGTTGCTTGGAATTCAAGTCGATCAGAGGACGCCCAAATTTGATTGCCAAGATGGAACCCAGCAATGCATAGGTGATGGCAATGAAAAACAAAGGCGGACTTATCGTCCACAACACCCCCGAAAACGCGATGACTGTGACACTGGCATTTAACAGCATCAACACAATGGAGAGCGTGGTGACGGTGTAGGTGCGCACGTCGTCGGCAATGCGCTCGTCAGGGTTTTCGACATCCCCTTCCACCTTCAGGCGATAATACGTGCGGTTTTCGATGTAGCCATTGATCGAATGTTTGGTGAGCCACTCACGGAAAAGAATGCCAAGGTTATCCTCGGCGTAGCGGTGCAGCACCGCAACCACAGTGGAAACGGCAAAAACACCGACATAAAGAATACCTTGCCAGATAAAGGTTTTTTGATCGCGTTCGGCAATGGCACTCATGAAATCGCGACCGACGTAACTATTCACCACATTAAAGCCGTTGACGCCCAATAGCAGTGCGATAAGCGCTATGGATAGCCAAATTGCCTTACCGCCGACATTCGACGTGACAAAAGCCTTGACAACTTCGACAAAACGAAGCCAAATCTGCCGGTTGACCGGAAAGTTCATCCCACTCATTGTTTTTTTCTCTTTTTAGTCAAATGCCAAAACATTTCGGTTCTTGCTGACAATAATACTCAAACAACGTCTTGTAAAGGACGATTTCCATAATTGCTTTGATTTTTGCGACGCGGCCGACAATCAATGTCGTAATAACTGATGTTACGCACAGCTTTGTCTAAACGAGTGGAAGGGCGTACCCCCTTTTTTTTTGGAAAATGCCGTCTGCGTCTTGCTGGGAACCCCAAGCCACATACCCAAGCGGGTGCTTCAAAGCCATTAAGTTAAGAAAGCCGAGCTTTGCCTCAAATGCGAAAACGGACATCGATGGAGCGCCAAGCCCCAGCTTGGCGTCGGCCAACCCAAGGCCAAGCTGGGGCTTGGTGCTCCGAGAATCCTTAAGTTAATGGCTTTGAATCTGGTGCTTGGGGCTCCCAAACCGTCTGCATTCCCACGCCGGGGGTTGGAACGATTAATCAGTCCGCCCCATGCGTTGCTTAAGCGCTTGCAATGCCTCGCGGGACGCTGCCAACTCGTGGTGCCAGTCTGCATTGGTTTCATCCAGGGGGGCGAGGCGTTCGGCGATAGCCAAGCCGGCCTCGCGTTCGGTCAAGGCTTCCGCCAATCGGCCTTGTTGTTCAAATAGTGTGGCAATGAAGCGATGAGAAATAGACAAATCCCGCTGCCAATCGGTGTTGTCCGGGTCTAGTGCCCTAACTTGGCTGAATTGACGGGTAAAGCCGCTTGAGTTTGATGCGGGCATCTTCGGCCTTGAAGCGCCAGTCCACTGTGCAACCGTCCGCGTTGCGCCGGACCTGCCATGCGGCGACTTCGCCGGCCAGCGTTTCCGCGTCGGCGATCCTCCGGTCCAGACACTGCGTCGCCAAGGCGCTCAATTCGATTTCGGCCATGTCCAGCCAACTGCCGTGCTTGGGG
>CAIODU010000312.1 GCA_903857165.1 uncultured Methylococcaceae bacterium
GCGCGGTCATGGAGAGGCTGCGCGAACAGGCCCGCCGGTTGGGCCAGCACGATGCCCGCGTATTGCTCATTGGCGAGCCTGGCTGCGGCAAGGAGAATTTGGCCCGTTATCTGCACGCCCACAGTCCACGGCGCGACGGGCCTTTCATTGATGTCGGGATGGGTGCAATCGAGCCCAATTCCTCGGCAATGGAATTTTTCGGGAGGGAGGAATCCGGGCACATCCATGAGGGCTTGCTGGAACAGGCTCACGGGGGGACTCTCTTTCTGGACGAAGTGGCGGATATGGAAGAGGAGACCCAAGTTCGCCTGTTAAGCGTGTTGGAGTCCCATAGCTTCTCCCGCGTGGGCGCTGCCCAGCCAATCAACGTTGATGTGCGGATCATCGGCTCCACGCGCAAATCCTTGGATGACGAAGTCCGTGAGGGGCGTTTCCGCCGGGAACTTTTCTATTTGCTGAATGTGGTCAGCTTGAAAATCCCGCCCTTGCGGGAACACAACGAAGACATTCCCGAATTGCTGAGATTCTATGTCGATTACTACGTCAGCCGGGAGAAACTGGCATTTCGCCGTTTTCCCGTGGCAGTGCAGAATTTTCTCCGCCATTACCCTTGGTACGGCAATATCCGCGAGTTGAAAAACCTAGTGCAGCGGCTATTGATATTGGGTTCCGGCGAGGAGATCGCCTTGGAGGAAGTGAAATCATCCTTAGGCGACGCACTGACGGAACCGCCGGCCGGCGGCGCCCACCAAGCCCCCGATTATTACGAACTGCCCCTGAAGGACGCGCGCGAACGCTTCGAGAAGGATTATCTGGGATACCACTTGGATAAATACGGTGGCAGCGTGGCACGGCTTTCACACGCCATTGGATTGGAGCGCACCCATCTTTACCGCAAGCTGAATTCCTTGGGGATTAAGTTTAGGGAGAAAAAATAATATGAAAATCATCATCCTCGGCGCAGGCCAAGTCGGTTCCAGCGTTTTAGGCAGCTTGGTCAGCGAGGCCAACGACATCGTCGTGATCGACACCCAGTCGGCCGTGTTGCGCGACCTGCAGGATCGTTATGACATCTCGACGGTGCAAGGCAACGCCGCCCATCCCACCGTGTTGGCGAAGGCGGGTGCGGCGGAAGCAGACATGTTGATCGCCGTCACCAGTGACGACGAAACCAATATGCTGGCTTGCCAAGTCGCCGGCACTTTGTTCAATGTGCCGAAAAAAATAGCGCGGGTGCGCGCCATCGAGTATTTGAGTTACCCGGAAATCTTCGGCCCAGACGCCATTACGATAGATGTGGTCATTAGCCCGGAGCAGATTGTCACGCGCTTCATCGAGCGGCTTCTGGAATATCCGGGTGCGACTCAAGTGCTCGATTTCGCCGACGGCAAGGTGCGCCTGGCTTCGGTGCGCGCCCATCGTGGCGGGCCTCTGGTCGGGCGGGAGATTAAAGAACTGCACCAACACATGCCCAATGTACACGCCCGCATCACCGCCATCTTCCGCAAGGGCGTGGCGATCATTCCCACTGGCAAAGTGATCATCGAGGCGGAAGACGAAGTCTTCTTCGTCGCCTCCAGCGAGGAAATCAAAGATGTGATGAGCGAACTGTGCGAGATGGACAAGCCCTACAAGCGGCTTATATTCGCGGGCGGCGGTCATATCGGCAAGCGCGTTGCCCAAGCCTTGGAAAATCGCTACCAAGTGAAGGTGATTGAAAAAAACCCCGTCCGCGCGGCGAAGATTGCCGCCGAACTGAGCAATACCGTGGTCCTTTGCGGGGATGCATCGGACAAGGAATTGTTGATCAGCGAGAATATCGAAAGCACCGACGTGTTTTGCGCCATCACCAATGAAGACGAGGCCAACATCCTCTCCGCGATGCTCGCCAAGCGGTTGGGCGCAAGGCGGGTGATCAGCCTGGTCAACAAGAGTGCCTATGCCGACATTGTCGATGCGAGTCTGGTCGACTTGGTCATCTCGCCGCAGCAATCCACCATCGGCTGTTTGCTGCGCCATGTGCGCAAGGGCGATGTGGTGCAGGTCCACTCCCTGCGCCATGGCGAGGCGGAGGCGATAGAAGCCATCGCCCATGGCACCCGCGGCCACTCCGAGATCGTCGGCCAGCGCATAGACCAGATCAAAATCCCTTTTGGCATGGTGATGGGGGCACTGGTGCGTGACGAAGAGGTGTTGCAGATCCACCATGACACCATCATTGAGGAGGGCGACCATGTCATCTTGTTTCTGCACGACAAGAAACTCATCCGGGTTGTCGAGAAGATGTTTCAGGCTAGCCCGCCAACATCGGGCGCACCCCCGGTGGCTGAGACTTAAGTTGTGCCGGCGGAGTCGGTTTGGGGGAAATGGGATCGAATTTACCCGGCAGAGCCGTCAAGCGCACCCGGACCTGCCTGGGTCTTGGCCGGCGGAAAACGAATTGCCGGGGTTGTTTGGCGGCTTGCGAGTGTTGTCCCACCGTGAGGGAGGCAGGGGGCCTTTCCAAGGGAAGCCGGGGTGAAGCGTATTTTGTCGGGCGAAAGGCGGCATGAATGCCGCCCTACACCTAGGCAAGCCTTGTGTCATTCCCGTTCCCAGGCTCCAGAAACCCTTTTATCTTGACGGCATGGATAGTTATCCATATCATTTCTAGCACGAGACTGACTTGGGACGAAACCAAACGGCAAGCCACCCTGCGGGATCGCGGGTTGGATTACGCCGACGCGGAAACCGTCTTTGCGGGGCCGGTGTTCGAGTTCGAGGATGTCCGCCGTGACTACGGCGAACGCAGGATGGTTTGCTGTGGTCTGTTGGCAGGGCGGATGGTGGTGGTCGGTTATGTGCAACGAGGCGAGGAATCCCGCCATGTGTTTACGATGAGAAAGGCCAATGAACGCGAAATTGAAAAATATCGGGAGCGACTTGGATAAAGTGGACTCGCATGTGATTGCGGCAGAGGAATACGAGGAAATCCCCGAACTGACCGCCGCAGATTTCGACCGGACAGACGCGGCGTGGTATGTCGGCGGCAAGGCAGTCGGCCAGGCGGAAGGCTTGGCCGCATTCCAGTCCGCCATGAAGAAGCAAAAGATCAACATCACACTCGACACTGACGTGGTGGCATGGTTCAAGCGGCAGGCCGGAGGGCGTGGATACCAGACGCTCATCAACGCCACCCTGCGCGAGGCGATGACACGCAAGACGCTGGAGGAAACCTTGCGCAAGGTCATCCGCGAGGAACTGCACCCAGCCTTGTAGGTCGGGTTTTATTCACTGATGTTACGCACTTCTGTGTTTAAATCAACCGATAGCCATTCCCCCCCCCTTTGCAAAGGGGGGTTGCCTTAGCCCCCCTTTGCAAATTAATCCCCCCTGCCACCCTTTGCAAAAGGGGGCTGGGGGGATTTATAGGGGGCAGGGGGATTTACCAAAACAACTTCTCAAACCCCTCCGCCGTCACGGGTTCGGAGAACAGAAACCCTTGCCCGTAATCGCAACCGGCCGCCAGCAACAGGTCGCGCTGCTCAACCGTCTCGATGCCCTCGGCGATGACCTGCATGCCCAGTTTGTGCGCCATCAGGATGATGGCCTCGCACAAGGCCATATCAGTGGAGTCGGCGGTCAGGTTGCTGACAAAGTTTTGGTCGATCTTTAAATAGTCTATGTGGAATTTTTTCAGGAAGGACAGCGACGAGTAGCCGGTGCCGAAATCGTCGAGCGACACTTGCATGCCGCTGTCCCGAAAGGCCAGCAGTTTTTCGGCAACGGCGGGGGAAACATCCAGCAACAAGCCTTCGGTGATTTCCACCGCGATGCATGCTCCCGGCAGTCCCATGTGCTGTAAATACTGGAACCAATCGGTTTGCTTCCTGCCAAACTGAAGGGGTGATTTATTCACGCTAATCTGGAACATCGGGTGGCCGCGCGCCCGCCACTTCCCCACTTGCCCGGCCGCCTGATGGAATACCCATTCGCCGATTTCAATGATCAGGCCAGTGTCCTCGGCGACGGGGATGAATTCGGTGGGGCTGATCAGGCCCAAGGTGGGATGTTGCCAGCGCAGCAGTGCCTCGGCTTTGTGGATATCGCCAGTTGCCAATTCCACAATGGGTTGGTACGCCACCCAGAATTGGTGGGCGGCCAACGCCGTGTGCAAGTCGTTGACCATCCGCATTCGTTGCTCTGCCGCCTGTTGCATGGCCTGTGTGAAATAACAAAAACGGTTGCGCCCCTGTTGTTTGGCGGCATACATGGCCTGGTCGGCTTTTTTGAACAGGCCGTCCAAGTCGGTGGCATCGTCCGGGTACAGGGCAATGCCGATGCTGAACGACACATGGCAGCGTTCGCCTTTCAACTGGAACGGTTCCGACATGCAGTGCAAAATGCACTGGGCAACCCGGTCAATGCTTTTGGGGTCATCCAGTTCGTCCATGACGAGGGTGAATTCATCGCCGCCCGGACGTGCCAGGGTGTCGGTCTCGCGGATGCAGGTTTTCAAGCGCTGCGCGGTTTCCTTGAGCAACTCATCGCCGATGTCATGGCCCAAGGTATCGTTGATGTCTTTGAAATGGTCAAGGTCGAGAAACATCAGCGCCAACCTATTATCCGCCCGGTGGGATTTTTGGATGGCCTGTTGCAGCCGGTCGATAAACATGCGCCGATTGGGCAGCCCGGTCAGTGGGTCGAAGTTGGCTTGCTGGAGGATGATGGCCTCCGACTGTTTTTTTTCGGTGATGTCCAACACCGCCGCAAGGCAAGTTTGCCGGGCGGGATCGGCAGTCGCCTCGATAGCCACCCATCGGCCATTCCCGCCAATTTGTAGACTTATCTCGCAGTGCTGCGCACCGTCGCACACACTGGCAAACACCCTTTTCAGAAACCGGTCGAAGGTAGGCCGGTATTCGTTGGAGACGCTATGGGAAAAGTATTTCCCGGAGAGCCTTAATCGCTCAGTGCCTAATAACACACCCCCCTGGAAATTCGTCCTCCGAATGATGCCGGCAGGCGTCAAGGTGAAATACGCGATGGGGGCATAATCAAACAGTTCGGCATAGCTTTCCAGCGACTGTTCAGCCGCATCCCTCGCTTCCTGCAATGCCTCGTTCTGCATCTCCAATTGAATCCACTGAACCTGCAATTCATGCAGCAGCCTTTTTTCGTTGAACGTCGTGTCCTCTGCGGTCTCCTGCTTGACGGATATCCGCCGCTCCGCCCGTTGGCGCAGTCCTGCGGTAATTCGAGCAGGATCAGACGGTTTTTTCATTGTCGGCCCTTAATTGTTCCTCTAGCTTCTTGGTGGTGGAGATATCAATGAAGGTGATGACCACGCCATCAATGGCGTTGTCCTGGGTGCGATACGGCATGATGCGCACTTTGAACCAACGGTCGTTGCGGGCTTTCACCTGTTTTTCCGAGAATACCAAGGTACGCAACACCTCTTCCGCATCCTGGTGCAACTGCGGATAGTCCAGGTCGGTGACGATGTCGGTCAGCGGCCGGCCCACATCCATCGCAATCAGCTTGAACAAACGGGTGGTGTGGCTGGCGAAACGCCGGATGTTGAGCGCATTGTCCAGAAACACCGTGGCGATTTCCATGCTGTTGATCAAATTATTCATGTCACTGCTGACTTGGGAAAGATCGTTCACCTTGACCTGCAGTTCTGCATTGACGGTTTGCAGTTCCTCGTTCAGCGATTGCATCTCTTCCTTGGAGGTCGTCAATTCCTCATTGGAGGACTGCAATTCCTCATTGATCGATTGCAGTTCTTCATTGGTGGAAGTGAGTTCCTCCTGCGAAGTTTGCATTTCCTCGCGCAGGGTTTGCAAGTTTTCATGGGCTTGTTGCAACTCGTCCAGCAAGGCTTGCTGCTGCGAATCCGCCGATTTGCTCGGGGATTTGCGGGCGGGCGGCTTCGCGACATCGGTAAATACGATGATCAGCAAGCCGCTTAACGCCTTGGGCCGGGCGATCACCTGCACGGTGAGTTCAACCGTTTGCGTTCCGCCGTTCGTCCCCACCGTCAAGCCCGGCAGGCGGACGGCTTCAGTTTGGTGCAGGGCTTTCCGCAAGGCGCCGGCCAGTTCATGCTGCAAGCCTTCACGCGCCATGGCGTGAATATTCCAGTTGGCCTTGCCGTCGGCCGGCTCCAGATATTTGCCGGTGCGGCCACTGACGTAGAGAATGTCGCCCTCGGCATTGACCACTACCGCCGCCGGGGAGTAGTGTTGCAACAGCAACTGGTCTGCCAGCGATTGCAGATTGGCGGTGGCGGTGGCGGTGGTTTTGGCATTTCGATCCGATGCTGCCATTAGGGAATGCTTGGTTGGAAAAGCAACCTCCCCAACCGGTAAGGAATGCTCATTGCGCTGGTATAACCGTGATTTGTTGTCGATGACCTTAAACAAATGGGTGAAGCCACTAATCGTCTCGGCGCCGCCCAGCAGCAGGATGCCGTGGGGGGTCAGCGTATAGTGGAACAGCGGAATCAGTTTCCTCTGCACTTCTGCCCCTAAATAAATCATCAGGTTACGGCAGCAGAGGATGTCCAGCTTGGTGAATGGCGGGTCCATGATGACGTTCTGCGGGGCAAAGACGACCATCTCGCGAATGGCTTTGTTGATGCGGTAGCCGGCCCCTTCGACGCTAAAGAAACGGTTAAGGCGTTCGGTTGAAACATCACCGGCAATATTGGCCGGATAGGAACCACGGCGCGCCTGCTCAATCGCATCTTGGTCAAGGTCAGTGGCAAAAATTTGCAAGGTGAACCGTTGCTTCGATTGGCTTTGTGCCAAGACTTCTTGGAACACGATGGCTAAGGAATAGGCTTCTTCCCCGGTCGAGCAGGCCGGAACCCAGGCCCGCAATGCCTTGCCCTCCGGATAACGGGCTAACAAGGCGGGAAGGGCATCGGTCTTGAGGGATTCCCATACCGTGGAATCGCGGAAAAAACGGGTGACGCCAATCAACAGTTCCTTGAACAATAAATCAAGTTCCTGCGGGTTCTCGCGCAGATAGCGCACATACTGGGCGATGGTGTCGACTTGGTGCAGCCCCATGCGCCGTTCGATGCGGCGGTAGATGGTGTTGGTCTTGTACAGCGAGAAGTCGTTGCCGGTCCGCTCCCGCAACAGGATGACAATTTGTTCCAAGCTGCTTTGAGCTTTCAGTTCCAAGATCGGTTCCGGGGCGGTATGGAGGCCACGCGGGCTACGCCTGAGATAGGCGGATATCCGTCCCCACAACTCTTCCGCCGGGGTGACGATGTCGGCCAGCCCGGCATTAATCGCATTGCGCGGCATGGCATCGAACTTGGCGGAATCCGGCGATTGCACTAGGGCCAAGCCGGCGTTTTCCTTGATCGCCCGCAGCCCCAAGGTGCCGTCGGAACCCATCCCGGAGAGAATCACGCCGACGGCCTGTTCGTGCCGGTCGGCGGCCAGCGCACGGAAGAAGGAATCAATCGGCAGGCGCAACCCACGCGGCGCGACCGGGTCCAGCAGGTACAGCCGGCCGTGCAGGATGGACAGGTCTTTATTCGGCGGAATCACATACACCCAATCCGGCTTGACCACCATGCGGTCGCCGGCCTGGGCCACCTTCATCAGCGTGGCCCGCTGCAATAATTCCGGCAGGATGCCTTTTTGGGTGGGGTCGAGATGCTGGATGACGACAAACGCCACCCCGCAAACCTGCGGGATGGGGCCAAAGAATTGTTCCAAGGCTTCCAGCCCGCCGGCCGATGCGCCGATGCCGACAATCGGCAGCGTGGCTTCAATCGCTGTGATCAGCTGTTGGTCGTCTGCCGGGGTTGGGGTTGCAGCCTCTGCGCCGGGGGTGTCGGCGGGCATTACGGCAGCCGTGTCAGGGCTTTTTTTTTTGGGGGGGGGGGATTCGGCCATCTGTTTAACCTGGATTGGGATATTAGGGAACCGTTGGTGATTGTATCACTGATTGATGTTACGCACCGTACCGATGAATGTGCTTATGCCTACGGTATCCGTTGTAGGCCGGAATAAAGCCGCCCTAGCGGGTGTTTCCGGCGAAGTGGGCC
>CAIODU010000313.1 GCA_903857165.1 uncultured Methylococcaceae bacterium
CCAGTCACAAGGATGTGAATCCAGGTGTCGCCATCAAGCCTTTTTCAAACACTTACGCAACCGACATGTTACCGTCCGTGGCACTGGATTCCGGCATCCATGCCGGAATGACGGCAATGGAGCCATAATGAGAATTGCTGCTGGTGGGATCGACGGGTTGGCGGAATATTCACCCGGCAAGTGACCGGATGCCGTTGCTTCGCACAAAACGTAAGCGACGGGGTGACAAACCCCCGTCGCGCCCAGGATGGGGTCAGCAAGGCTCATAATTATCTCCGGGATGGGTTGTTATTCTATTTTCAAATCAATCGTGAATATTGTAGGGGCGGGTTCCAAACCCGCCCTTGTTGCGCCGTAAGTTGCTGAACGGGTTTGGAATCCGCCCCTACGGGTGACCGTCGAAATAGAATTAGAATTATGCGTGGAACTCGGATCAGCATTCCCCGACGAATTCGTGCAGCGCGTCGCGCAACTGAATTTTGAGTGTTTCATCGCCGAGTGGTTGGCCTTTACGGTCAGTGACCCGGAAAATGTCTTCTGCCCGGCAACCGATGGTGGCGATGCGGGCATCGCGCAGACGGACCCCGGTCTTCCCGAAAGCCTGTCCGACTTTGGAAAGCAGGCCGGGACGGTCAGTGGCGATCAATTCCACAATGGTATCCCTTTGTTGCGGATCGACATGGAAATACACCTTGGTGGGGACCGAAAAAATCCTGACTTGACGGGCCAGCCTTCTTTGCACTTGAATCGGCGCGGCGGTGGTGTCGAGCAGGCATTGCCTAAGCCGCGAGCAAATCTCGATCTGATGGCGTTGGTCTTTGATCGGCTCGCCGGTCTGTTCGAGCACATGGTAGCTGTTCAGCACAAAGCCGTCGGCGGTGGTGATGATCTTGGCATCAAGGATGGTCAGCCCGAGTTGGTCCAGCACGGCGGTGCTATGTGCGAAAATGAAATTCTGGTTGCGGGCGTGAATGAAGATTTCCGCACTGCCGCGCTGGCTGGTCGGGCGCAGCAACACCAAGGGCAATTCGTCAGGGCCGCAAGTGGCGATGGCCAGGGTGTGCCAGGCAATTTCTTCGGGCTGGAAGCGCAGGAAGTAATCGTCGGCAATCATTGCCCATATCTGTTCAACGGCTTCCCCGGACATGCCTAGGTGCTCAAGCATTAGCAGGGTGTCTGCTTTCGTCGATCGGACCCTTTCCTTCAGGTCGACCGGCTTTTCCAGGCCGCTACGGAAGGCGCGGCGCGTGGAAACAAACAATTCATGCAGCAACGCGCCTTTCCACGAGTTCCAGAGACTGGGATTGGTGGCACGGATGTCTGCGACGGTGAGCAGGTAAAGGAAGTTGAGGCGGTCGGGGTCGCCTACCAGGGTGGCGAACTCATGGATTACCTCCGGGTCGCTGATGTCCTTGCGCTGGGCGGTCATCGACATCAGCAGGTGATGGCGCACCAGCCATTGCACCAGATTCACGTCGCGATGATCCAGTCCGTGGCGTTGGCAAAACTCCCCGGCGATGCCCTCGCCAACGACCGAGTGGTCGCCGCCGCTGCCCTTGGCGATATCGTGCATGAGGGCCGCAATGTAAAGCAACTCGGGCTTTTCGATGAGCGGGAAGATTTCGTTGCAGTATGGATGGTCCTCCCGGTATTTTTCGTTGGTAAATCGGCGCAGGTTGCGAATCACGAATAGGGTGTGCTCGTCCACGGTATAGACGTGAAACAGATCGTACTGCATCCTGCCCACGACGTTGGCGAAAGCCGGCAGATAGGCCGCCAGCACGCCGTAGCGGTTCATTCGCCGCAACTGATGGGTGATGCCGCCGGGTTTGCGCAATATCTCCATGAACAGGTTGCAAGCCTTTTTGTTGTTGCGGAAATTTTCATCAATCAGGTTGAGATGCTGACGGATCAGGCGGATGGTGGATGCACGGATGCCTTGCAAGTCCGAGTTTTGCTGAAGGATCAGGAAAATTTCCAGCATGGCCAGGGGATTGTCCCTGAAAACCCGCGAGTGCCTGGCTTCGACATAGTTGTTGACTGACTGAAAATAGGGGCTGAGCGGGATGACCTGGGGTTCTTGATTATTATGCAGGATAATCTCGGCGAACAGTTGCAACACCATTTCATTCAGCCGCTCAAGGCGGACTACGATGCGGAAATAACCTTGCATGAATTGTTCGACCGCTGCGTTGGGTTCGCTTCCACTGAAGCCGAATTGGCTGGCAAGGTCCCTTTGGTAATCAAACAATAGCCGGTCTTCGCGTCGGCCAGTCAGAGTGTGCAGTGCAAAGCGGATGCGCCAGAGGAATTCCTGCGCATCCATCAACTCGTCGAATTCCGCTTCGGTCAACCAGCCCTGCACGATCAGGTCTCGCAAGTCGGATGACCTGTGGAGGCGCTTGACGATCCAACCGATGATCTGGATGTCGCGCAAGCCCCCGGGACCTTCCTTGACGTTAGGTTCCAGGTTGTAGGCGGTGTCGTGGTACTTGGCGTAGCGGGCTTGCTGTTCCTCGATTTTGACGGCGAAGAACCGGTCTGTAGGCCAAAGATGTTCCGGTCCGAGCCTGTCAATGAGTGTGTCGAAAAGCCCCTTTGACCCGGTCAGAAAACGTGCCTCCATCAGGTTGGTCATCACGGTTTGGTCGTCGCGTGCGGCATCCAGGCATTCTTCCACAGTGCGGACGCTGTGCCCGACCGTCAGGCCGATGTCAATGACGAATTGAAAGAAAGCCGTGACCGCCTGCTCATAGGGCTGTTCCCAAGCGCAATCGCCAGCCCCCCCTAGCTGCGAATGTCCGTTGAGCAGGAACAGAATGTCGACATCCGAATAGGGGTGCATTTCGCGGCGTCCGTACCCGCCCACCGCAACCAAGGCGTGGGTGTCGGCATACTCTCCGACCAAGTTGCGCCAAGCGGCGACCAGCAGCCCGTCAATGAAGTCGGCACGGTCGCGGATTAATTTGGCGATGGGCGCACCGGCTTGGAAGCGCATGGCCAGTTCGTCGATGTTGGCTTGGATAAGCGCTTTGTGGTCTTTGATGCTCTCTGGCTGGGAGAACCCGGTAAACCCGGCAAGGTTAGAGGGGCATGCCGAAATTGGGCTGTTCAATTATTTCTTCCTGGCGGAGGGTCAAAATTTCATAGCCATCGGGCGTAACCAAGATGGTGTGTTCGAATTGGGCGGACAGGCTATGATCCTTGGTGACGGCGGTCCATCCGTCGGGCAAAACTTTCACATGACGCTTGCCTTGGTTTATCATTGGTTCGATGGTGAAGACCATTCCCGTTTTGATTTCTTCCCCGTCCCCCGGTTTGCCGTAATGGAGGACTTGGGGGTCTTCGTGAAAGTCCAGGCCGATGCCGTGGCCGCAAAACTCCTGCACGACCGAAAACCCGCTGGACTCGGCATGTTTCTGGATGGCGTGGCCGATATCGCCCAGCCGCGCCCCCGGCTTGACCTGTTGGATTCCCAGGTACAGGCATTCTTGGGTGATTTTCACCAGGCGTTTCGCTTTTATCGTCGCCCCGCCTACAAAGAACATCTTGCTGGTGTCGCCGTGGTAATCGTCTTTGATGACGGTTATGTCGATATTGACGATATCGCCGTCCTTGAGTTTTTTCGGGCCCGGGATGCCATGGCAAACTTGGTGGTTCACCGATGTGCAAATGGACTTCGGGAAGCCCTTGTAATTCAAGGGTGCGGGTATCGTTTTTTGTAGGCGCACCATGTATTCGTGGCAGATGCGGTCCAACTCTTCGGTGCTGACCCCGGCAACGACATGTTCCGCAATCATATCCAAAACGTCGGCCGCGAGGCGGCCAGCCACTCGCATTTTTTCGATTTCTGCTGTTGATTTGATGGTAATGCTCATGGTTGCTTAAGTTTTGCTCGCCGACTTCTCTCGCCAAAAGGCTAAAACAGTTGCGTGGATTGTTGAATTTATCGGTTCATGGTATAAAGCCGGACTTGATTTGGCAATAACACACACTTGCCGTCACATCCTGCGGGGTGCCTTGGTGGAGCGAAATTCACCAGGTCGCCGGATGGGGCAGGTGGAGGCACAACCCTACGGGACGGCTTAATGCCTGTCTCCCAACACTATCAGGAGTTTTTTTATGTCGACTGTAACAATGCGTCAAATGCTCGAAGCGGGCGTTCACTTCGGCCACCAAACACGGTATTGGAACCCAAAAATGGCGCCGTATATTTTCGGCGCACGCAGCAAAATCCATATCATCAACCTCGAAAAGACGTTGCCGCTGTTCAATGACGCCATGCGCTATCTGGAGCAAGTGGCGGCCAATCGGGGCAAGATTCTATTCGTGGGCACCAAGAAAACGACCCGCAAAGTCATTGAAGAAGAGGCCAACCGTAGCGGCATGCCCTTCGTCAATCATCGTTGGCTGGGGGGTATGCTGACCAATTTCAAGACCATTAAAAAGTCTGTTTCCCGAATGAAAGAGTTGGAAGCCATGCGCGATGACGGTCGCCTGGGCCGCTTCAGCAAAAAAGAAGGGTTGGGCATGATGCGCGAGCTGGACAAGTTGACCCTTAGCCTGGGCGGAATCCGCGACATGGAGGCATTGCCGGAAGTGCTGTTTGTCATGGATGTGGGTTACGAAAAGAATGCGATTAGCGAAGCCCATAAACTTGGCATTCCCGTGGTCGGAATCGTAGATACGAATAACAGCCCGATCGGAATTGACTATATAATCCCCGGCAACGACGATTCCATCCGTGCCGTTCAGTTGTATGCGCAAACCGCAGCCTCAGTCATCCTGCAAGGCAAGTCAAACGGGGTCAATTTTACCGAAGGAAGTGAAGACGAATTTGTCGAATCGGCCTCGTCACCGATTGGCGATGAAAACGCTTACGTCGAAGAAGTAAGTTAAGTTCGCGTAACCACAGCGCCTATTTTTCAATGGGCTAGGGAACGCCTCCCCCTAGGGGCGTTTCCATTAAATTTAATTTGACTTAGGTCGAATCGTTTTTTTATTGGAGAGATTTGGTAATGAATATTTCAGCGGCGTTGGTTAAAGACCTGCGCGAACGCACTGGGTCCGGCATGATGGAGTGTAAGAAAGCTTTAGTCGAAGCCGGCGGGGACATCGAGGCAGCCATTGAACTCATGCGCAAGTCCGGTTTGGCGAAGGCGGACAAAAAGTCCAGCCGCACGGCCGCCGAAGGGCGCATCGCGTTGAAAAGCAGCGTGGACGGCAAGAGCGCCGTCGTACTCGAAATCAACTGCGAGACCGATTTTGTGGCCAAAAACGATGACTTCATCGCCTTCGCCGATGCGGTTGCGCAAGCTTTGCTTGCATCCGACGCATCGACGTTGGACGAGGCTTTAGCCTTGAATTTGGCTCAGGACGCGGGGGGGGAGTTGGTCGGTGGCAATGCCAGCATCGAGGAAAACCGCAGGGAACTGATTGCCAAATTGGGCGAGAACATCAACGTCCGCCGTTTTGAGCGTTGCACGTCTGCCAATGGGGTGATTGCCAGCTATCTGCACGGAACCCGTATCGGCGTTCTGGTGGAAATCATCGGCGGGGATGTTACCCTTGGCAAGGACATTGCCATGCATGTGGCGGCCAGCCGTCCGGTGTGCGTCGATGAAACCGGCGTGTCCCCCGACCTTATCGCCAAGGAAAGGGAAATAGCACTGGCCCAGATAGAGGCGGAAGAGAACGAAAAGCCGGAAGACAAGCGTAAACCGGCTGCCTTAATCCCAAAGATTGTGGAAGGCAAAATCAACAAATTCTTAGGCGAAATAACTTTGTTAGGCCAGCCTTTCGTCAAAGACGACAAACAAACCGTGGGTGCCTTGTTGAAGTCGAAGGGTGCCTCCGTGCCACGCTTCGCCCGTTTGGAAGTAGGCGAGGGCATTGCAAAGGAAGATAGCAATTTTGCCGAGGAAGTGATGACCCAGGCAGGTTTACGGTAAAGCCGGCCACGACCTATATCCAAAACCTCAGGCGCGGTGGGATCGACGAACATCGCGCCTACACGATACCGTGGAGCGAGAAATCAGAATGAGCGAGCCAAAATACAAGAGAATCCTCCTCAAGTTGAGCGGTGAGGCTTTAATGGGCCATCAAGCGGGCGGCATAGATGCCGACACCATTCATCGCGTTGCGGGTGAAATAGAGGATCTCTGCCGTGCCGGGGTTGAGGTGGGTTTGGTGATTGGCGGCGGCAATTTCATACGCGGGGCGGAAAAAGCCTCGGAAGGGCTGGATCGGGTCACTGGCGACCATATGGGCATGCTCGCCACAGTCATCAACGCACTGGCAATGCAGGATGCCCTGGAGCTTCGTGGACGGCAGGTTCGGGTCATGTCGGCATTGAAGATCAACCAAGTTTGCGAAGATTACATCCGGCGGCGCGCCATTCGCCATTTGGAAAAAGGGCGCGTGGCGATTTTCGCCGCAGGCACCGGCAACCCATTCTTCACCACCGATTCGGCGGCGAGTTTGCGGGCGGTGGAGATCGGTGCCGATCTTCTCATCAAAGCGACCAAGGTGGACGGTGTTTATTCGGCCGACCCATTGAAGAACCCTGCGGCGACTTTCTACCCTCGGTTGACTTACGACGAGGCATTGGATCAACGCCTCAATGTCATGGATGCGACCGCGCTGGTGCTCTGCCGCGACCACAACATGCCCTTGCGCGTGATGAATGTGTTCTTGCCCGGTGCTATCATGCGACTGGTGCAAGGCGAGGAAATTGGCTCCCTGATAGTAACCGGATAATTAACATGATTGACGATATTCAGAAACGCACCTCCGATCGCATGAGGAAATCCATTGAAGCCCTCAAGCACGAATTTGCCAAGATTAGGACTGGCAGGGCCCATCCCAGTTTGCTGGAGCATGTGCATGTCAACTACTACGGCAATGACGTACCCTTGTCACAAGCCGCCAATATCACGGCCGAGGATGCCAGGACGCTGGCCATCATGCCTTGGGAAAGGACTATGATTCCAGTGATTGAGAAGGCGATCCTGACTTCCGACCTAGGTCTCAACCCCAGCACGACAGGCACGGTGATCCGTGTCCCGCTGCCCTCCTTGACCGAGCAGCGCAGGAAGGATCTGATCAAGGTCGTGCGCCACGAGACCGAAAACGGCCGTGTCGCCGTGCGCAACATCCGCCGTGATGCCAATACCGAGCTTAAGTCGGCGATGAAGGACAAGCATATCTCCGAAGACGATGAAAAGCGCGGCGAGGAGCTAATCCAAAAGCTGACCGACCAGTTCACCAAGGAAATCGATAAGTTGCTTGAGGAAAAAGAAGCCGATCTCATGGCCATTTAGGCCGTCCGTAAGAGGCCAATGCAAAACTGTAAATGTGAGAAGACCCCCCCAGTCAGTTCGACAGATTCGATATGGAAGCTCTCGTAAAGCCTTTTAGCCGTGAACGGCTACCCCGCCATATTGCCATCATTATGGACGGCAATGGCCGTTGGGCAAAAAACCGCTTTTTGCCGCGCACGGCCGGTCACCATGCTGGCGTGGGTTCTGTGCGCAAGGCGATTGAATATTGTGGTTCCATCGGCGTGGAGGCACTGACACTGTTTGCGTTTAGCAGCGAAAATTGGCGTAGGCCGCAACAGGAGGTTTCTGTGCTGATGGGGCTGTTTTTGGCGACATTGGAGAGGGAAACCGAAAAACTCCACAAGAACAATGTACGTCTCCGCGTCATCGGTGACAGGATGGCATTCGCCGCTGAGTTGCAGGAAAAAATCGCTGCCGCCGAAAGTTTGACCTCTGTCAATACCGGGCTCAATGTGACCATTGCGGCGAATTACGGGGGCCGCTGGGAAATAACCGAGGCGGTGCGGCGGGTGGCCCGCCAAGTGGCGGACGGTCATCTCGATCCGGATGCAATGACCACAGAAGTTTTCGCGTCACATTTGAATTTGGCCGACCTGCCCGACCCTGACCTGTTCATCCGCACCGGGGGGGAGAAGCGCATCAGCAATTTCCTGCTTTGGCAATTGGCTTATACTGAGCTTTATTTCACCGATACCCTGTGGCCCGACTTCAATGAAGCCAAGTTGGAGGAGGCCATCAAAGATTATTCTGGCCGCCAGCGCCGCTTCGGTTACACCGGCGAGCAAGTGGAAACCCTTTTTGTTAATACCGGCCCGCTCTGAGGCAGGCCCGCCAGCGAAATTAAGAAAAAATACATGCTGAAAAATCGCGTCTTGACCGCCTTGATTCTCACGCCGTTGGCTATTGCGGCCATTTTATTCCTGCCCGACCTGTGGTTTGCCCTACTTTGGGGGGTAGTCATCGCTGTGTGTGCCTGGGAATGGTCAAATCTTGCCGGTTTGGCCACCATACCGGCCCGTGGCGGGTTTTTGGCGGTGTGCGTGGGGGTCATGACATCGTATCAACTATGGGCGGGGGACATGGAGGAGTGGCTGGCCTGGCCGGTGGTCGCGTGGTGGTTTGCATTGAGTATCCTGTTGCGGGAAATCCCCGCTAAACTGGTGGATATTAAGTACCCTTTGCCAATCAAGCTGCTGGTCGGATGGTTCGTGCTGGTGAGTGCTTGGGTGTTGATGGTTTGGACCCAATACAATCTGGGGCCTACCCAATTGCTGTATTTGTTCATGTTGGTTTGGGTGGCGGACATAGCCGCCTACTTTGCCGGCAAGCGCTGGGGTTTCACGAAACTTGCGCCGGAAATCAGCCCCGGCAAAACCGCCGAAGGTTTGTACGGCGCATTGGCCGCCGTCGTATTCTTCTCGCTGGGCGTGGCCGCAATCTTGTACTTGACTGAATCAGGTTCGTTCATTGCGTTCAGTTGGGTTCAATTGGGGTTATTTGTCCTGCTATCCATAGTCACCGTCCTGACCTCTGTCGTCGGGGACTTATTCGAAAGTCTGGTCAAGCGTGTCCGCGGCATCAAAGACAGTGGGGACATCCTGCCCGGCCATGGCGGGCTGCTGGATCGGCTGGACAGCGTGATCGCGGCAGTGTCGGTGTATTACGCAGGCTCTAAGCTTTTGGAGATTTTCTTCCGATGAAAGGCATATGCATCCTTGGTTCCACGGGTTCAATCGGTGTCAACACGCTGGATGTGCTTGGCAGGCATCCCGACCGCTATCGCGTCGTCGCGCTGACGGCCAATAACAATGTCGACCTACTGTTCGAGCAGTGCCAAGCTCATAGGCCAGCCTATGCCGTTTTGCTCGACGGGAAAAAGTCAGCCGAATTTCGCGAACGGCTGAAGAAGGCCGGTTTGGCGACTCGGGTTCTTTGCGGCGTCGAGGCTTTGGAGGAGGTCGCTTCCCTGCCCGAGGTGGATAGTGTCATGGCGGCCATCGTCGGGGGGGCCGGATTATTGCCCACACTGGCGGCGGCCAAGGCAGGAAAGACTGTGCTGCTCGCCAACAAGGAGGCGCTGGTCATGTCCGGTGCTTTGTTCATGGGCGAGGTGGCCAAATCCGGGGCGGAACTACTGCCCATCGATAGCGAACACAATGCCATCTTCCAGTGTATGCCTGCCAATTACCATGCAGGACGGCATGCACCGGAAGTCCGTCGCATTTTGCTGACAGCATCCGGCGGGCCGTTCCTGAACAAAGAATTGCACGAACTGCACGATGTCACCCCGGATGAAGCCTGTGCGCATCCCAACTGGGTCATGGGCAGGAAGATTTCGGTTGATTCGGCCACCATGATGAACAAGGGCCTGGAAGTCATCGAAGCCTGTCTCTTGTTTAATCTGCCGCCCGAACAACTGCATGTGGTGGTGCACCCGCAGAGCGTCATTCATTCCATGGTCGATTATGTGGACGGCACGGTGCTGGCTCAAATGGGCAACCCCGATATGCGCATACCCATCGCCCACGCATTGGCTTGGCCGGATCGTTTCGAGTCGGGCGCGGAACCCTTGGATTTGTTCGCTGTCGGACAGTTAAACTTCCAAACGCCTGATTTCCAGCGATTCCCCAATTTGCGTTTGGCCTTCGAAGCAGTCAGGGCAGGAGGTATCATGCCTACCGTATTGAATGCCGCCAATGAAGTCGCGGTCGCGTCGTTTCTGGGAGGGCGCATACGCTTCACTTCCATACCTGCCATCATCGAGCATTGCATGGAAAGCACTGCCCAGCGATCCGCAGACTCCATCCATTGCGTCCTGGAGGCAGACCGGGAAGCAAGGGCATTGGCTGAAGGGCATATCGCCCAACGACATAGCCACTGAATTTTATGCAATCCCTAGCTTTGCTGCACACGGTTTTTTATTTTCTGTTGGCGCTGGCGGTTCTAGTCGCCTTTCACGAGTTTGGTCATTTCTATGCCTGCCGTAGGCTGGGCGTGAAGGTGCTGCGGTTTTCCATAGGGATAGGCAAGCCGGTATGGAGTTACCGTAAATCGCCTGAAGACACCGAGTTTTCGATTGGTTTTCTGCCTTTGGGTGGTTATGTAAAGATGGTGGATGAACGGGAAGGCGAGGTATCCCACAAGGACTTGCCCCATGCCTTCAACCGCCAGCGGCTGGCCATACGCTCGGCTATCGTTTTCGCCGGGCCGTTTGCCAATTTATTGCTTGCCGTACTGCTGTATTGGATTGTGTTCATGGTCGGGGAAACCGGTATGAGACCGGTATTGGGAAAGGTCGGGCAAGGTACTTTAGCCGAGCAAGCGGGTTTTTTGGAGGGCGATGAAATCGTCGCTGTCGGCGATAACCCAACCCCAACTTGGGGTGTGGCAATGGGTGAGGTCATCGAACAGGCGATGGACAACGGGAATGCGTCCGTCGACGTGCGGACGGTTCGGGATGCATTGGTCAGGAGAACCTTGACGATACCGCTTGAAGTCACCGAAAATCCGGAAATGCTGCATGCCCAGCTTGGATTCCTGCCGATGGAACCTTCCATCCCGCCGGTGGTGGACAAGGTCGAATCGAATAGTGCTGCCGAGGTTGCGGGCCTGGCCCCCGGTGATCATTTGTTGGTTGCCGATGGCAAGCCAATAAAAGATTGGCGACAATGGGTCGATTATGTCCGGGCCAATCCAGGCAAGGAAATCGATCTGACCGTGGAGCGCGAGGGTGTCGAGCGTGGCTTGAAAATACGCCCGGCCAAGGTGGAATCGGAGCATGGCGCGATAGGGAAAATAGGTGCGGCGGTGCGCCTTCCTCAAGGTTTTCTTGATGACATGCAGGCAACCTACCGCCTGGGGGTTTTCCCTGCCTTCGTCGCGGCGGTGGGCAAGACTTGGGATTATTCGACGATGACCTTGAAAATGATCGGTCGCATGGTCATTGGCAAGGCATCAGTGGACAATCTCAGCGGCCCCATCAGCATCGCCCAGTATGCGGGACAATCGGCAAGCATGGGATTTGTCCAGTTCCTCAAGTTCCTCGCAATTGTCAGTATCAGTCTTGGCGTGCTCAATCTTCTCCCCATCCCGGTGTTGGATGGCGGGCATTTAATGTTTTATTTTCTGGAAGCGGTCAGGGGGAAACCCATACCAGAAGGGATTCAAATCATGTTTCAAAACCTCGGCATTGCTATTTTGTTCTCACTGATGGTATTTAGCTTTTATTTGGATATATTCAGGCATCAAGCCTGAATGTGATTAACAAAAATATAGAACCATCTTTTCTTTTTTCCCCCTAACCTTGTGAATCCAACGATGAATACACTACTGTTTAATCTGATCATGGGAGTGTTTATCGCCCTGTCGCAGCCTCTGATGGCTGAAGAAACCTCGACAAAAGCCGTTGAGGAAGCCCTCAACAAGGTTGCGCCGGGTTTGAAGCCAACCTCGATCAAGCCATCCAAAGTTGCGAGTCTTTACGAGGTCGTTGCCGGTTCGAAAATATTTTATATGACCGCAGACGGAAAGTATTTAGTCGAAGGCAAGTTGACCGATGTCAGTGCCAGTAAGCGAGCCACGGAAATACCGGGTATCTACGAGTTTATTTCCGGCTCAAAAATTTATTATGTGTCTCAGGATGGGAATTACTTTATTGAAGGCAACCTGATTGATGTCAGTGCAAACAAGGATTTGACTTCGGCTCGTTTGGGGGAAGCCAGAATTGCCCAACTGGATAAGCTTGGATTGGACAATATGTTGGTGTTCAAACCCAAGAAAACCAAGCATGTCATCTATGTGTTTACGGATATTGATTGTGGCTACTGCCGGAAACTGCATTCCGAGATAGAGCAGTATTTGAGCGCGGGCATTGAAGTGCGTTATCTATTCTTCCCCCGTGCCGGCGTGGATTCCGACTCCTATAACAAAGCCGTCGCAGTCTGGTGCGCCAAGGATCGCAATGCGGCGCTCACCAAGGCGAAAAAGGGTGAAAGCCTGGAGATGAAGGAATGCGAAAACCCAGTCAAGGAGCATATGAAACTGGGCGAGGAATTTGGCGCATCGGGAACGCCGATGATTGTCACCGAAAAGGGTACTATCATTCCGGGTTATGTGGATGCCATCAGACTATCAAAAGGACTGGAAAAGGAAGCGCAAAAATAGTGCGCCAGACTAAGGTGAATGTCGCCCTACGCGCCAGAATCCACCGCCCTCCGAATCCTCTCCAACGCCTCCGCGACAATCAACTTGGATGTGCCTATGTTCATCCGCATGAAACCACTGCCGCCTTCGCCGAACACGGTGCCGGGGTTCATGCCGACTTTGGCCTTATGAATGAAAAATTGCTTCAACTCGCTGTCATTCATACCCAGTTCCCGGCAATCCAGCCAGAGCAGATAAGTCCCTTCGGGTTGGATGACTTTGATTTTCGGAATGTGTTCAGCTAAGTATTGTGAGACAAAATCGCGGGTTTCCGTCAGATAAATCAATAATGCCTCCAACCATTCCTCGCCCTCGCGATAGGCGGCTTCAAAAGCGACCAAGCTGAACGGATTGGACGCGCCCAAATGCAGTAGTTCAAAGGCTTTGCGCAACGCGACCCGATGCCGGGGATTCGGCACGATCAGTGCGGACAAGCCCAAGCCGGGGATGTTGAAGGTTTTGCTGGGGGCGACGGCGGTGACGATATTGGCCTCCTCCCCTGCCAGCAGGTGCAAGGGGATATGGCTAGACCCGGGGAAAATCAGATCATGGTGAATCTCGTCAGACAATATGACCAGATCATGGCGGCGGGCGATGTCCAGCACTGTGCGCAATTCATCTTCGGACCACACTCTCCCCACCGGGTTATGCGGAGTGCAAAGCATCAACAAACGCGCACTCTGCCCTGCGCAGTGTTCCAAATGCTCGAAGTCAATGCGGTATCGCCCGTCTTCCAGCCTCAATGGATTGAGTATCAGCCTCCGATCCGTTTCGGTGACGGCGCTGAAGAACGGAAAATAGACCGGCGGTTGGACAATGACGCCTTCACCAGGCCGTGCAAAGGCTATCGCCGCCGCATGCAGAGAGGGTACGACACCGGGCGAGAGGATGACCCAGTCCCGCTGCACCTCGTAGCCATGGCGTTTTCGCATCCAGTTGACCAAAGATTCGTAGACACTGTCCGTCGCCAAGGTGTAGCCAAACACCGGATGCCCGGCCCGTTCCTTGACCGCACGGCTGACGGCTTCCGGCACGGCAAAATCCATATCCGCCACCCACATCGGGAGCAGGTCTTCACTATTGAAATAGCCTTTGCGTCCGTCCCATTTCACCGAAGCAGTCCCCTCGCGGCGGACGACAGTCTCAAAGTCAAAGCTCATGCAATTTTCCCCCCATTGGAAATGATGTAGCGAAAGCCCGCATGTTGGAAGAAGTGTCGGCGGAAGGCGTAACGCGACGAGCTTAAGGCCTCATTGCCGCACGAAATCCACGAGCCGCCTTTGATGATGTTATGGCGATTGTCATAGGTGGGGGTGGTGAAGTCGTCATAGATCGGATGGACTTCAAACCCGTCAAAGGAATAAATCGGCGTTTCCGTCCACTGCCACACATTCCCCACCACATCGAACAGCCCGCCTTGCCGGAACTGATTGACCGGGCCGGAAGAGGCGAAATGGTCTAGGTGGATATTGGCCGGGACAAGTGCATCCCCGACAAGCTCGGCCAAACCGGTTTGGGCATAAAGCCTTTGCCATTCGTTTTCCGTAGGCAATCGCACTGGCTGGCCGGTTATTGTCGTTTTCCAGTTGCAGAACGCCTTGGCCTCATGATAGTTCACATCCACTGGCCAGTCCCACGGCATGGGGATTTCCTCCGTCATCAGCCTAAGCTTCCAATCCTCCCCCTCTCGTATCCAAAAAGTGGGATGGCAGGCATCGGCGAAGTTTTTCCAGCCACGCCCCTCTTCTTCCCAGCATTCGTCATTTGAGTAACCGGCCGCCTCGACAAACTCCAAAAATTCGCTGTTACTGACCAAGTGACGGGCTGCTTTGAAAGCCGCAACCTCGGCGGTGTGGGTGCCAAATTCGTTGTCCCAACCGTAATAGCCATAGTCCTTGGCTTTTCCCAAACACACCGATCCCGCTGGAATGTCCACCAGTTCATTGGTTGGGGCAACCCCGGTTTGCCGACAAGCTTGCCAATCCTGATGAGGTTTCACATAGCCCAATTCATGTTGGCGGATCAGCACCGAGGAAGTTTCCAGATGAATCCGCTCATGCTCGATGCCCATGGGGATTGCCCACCAAGGGTTGTCCCAGTCCAGCGGCAAGTTCAGCGGGGCATTGCGAATAATGCTATCAACCGCCTCGCGCACTTGGTTGCGATAGTGCCTAACCTCGGCCACCGTTGGCCAAGCATAATGGGAATCGTCGAGGTCATCCCAACTCATCTCGTCCACACCCACGGCAAACAGGGATTCAAAACGGGGATTGATGCGCTTTTCGACCAGTCCGGCGAGGATCAGCTTATTGATAAAAAATATCGCCGTGTGGCCGTAGTAGAAAATCAACGGATGCCTGAGGCTGATCGGCTTCTTGTAATACGCCTCGTCGCCATTCAAAACTTGGAAAAGACTCTCGTAGCGGTCGAAAGTGGCGTGAAAATAAGCGCGGATTCCGTCGCGCAGCGATGGGGCATCCAACCCGTTCAACATTAGAGTACGTGGGAAATTCTTGCGGTCCATTTTCTTCTCATGAATGACAACCAAATGTGCATAGCCTATGGACTTATTGCTTGGGATTCAAGTTCAAATGCTGTTCAAATCGTATCTGAGCTTGCAACCCCCAATCGTTATGTTATAAAGTAACGTTTTTATCAGTGTCCCACGAATGACCACAGAAGCGCCAAACAGCGGGCAAATGTCAGGTCTACCCGTTCACGACCACGGGGGTTGCATAGCCAAAGCGATCCGCACCGCCGAGCAGTTGTGCATAGACCGGGGGGCCAGGCTCACACCGATTCGCCGAAAGGTGCTTGAATTGTTGTGGGAAAGCCACCGGGCGGTCAAGGCTTATGATTTGCTGGATCGCATCAAACCCTTGGAAGCTTCGGCCAAACCGGCGACGGTTTACCGTGCTTTGGATTTTTTGATCGAACAAGGACTGATTCACCGGGTGGAAAGCCTTAATGCGTTCATCGGTTGTGTTTGCTCAGAGCATCAACACGAACTTCTGCTGTTGATCTGCAATCGTTGCCAAGAAGTCGAGGAACGGCCCGCCTTGGAAGTGATGGAAGCGGTAGCCAAGGAAATTTTACAGGCTGGGTTTAGCGTACACCGCAAAGCCATAGAGATACATGGCATCTGTTCACAATGTACTGCTAATGAAAAATACTAAAGATGAATGGCCCAACATGGCAAGCGGTGAAATGACGTTAAGAAGATTTGCCGTGCTGATGGCATCAGCCAGCGTTATTAGCGTAACGGCCCACTCCGAAGACATGCCAACGACGGAACTGGACACTGTGGTGGTCAGTGCGCCCTTGGCGCAAAAGACTTTACAATCCGCCCGCCCGGCTACCGTTTTGACCACTGAGGAATTAGCCACGCAAGCGGGCAATACCATCGGTGGAACCCTGGCAAAGGAACCCGGTATGAGCAACCAATCCTTCGGTCCCGGTGTCGGTTCGCCGGTCATCCGTGGACAGGCTGGCCCTCGCGTCCGGGTGCTGCAAAACGGCATCGGTGCCAACGATGTCTCGGCCATCAGCCCGGACCATGCCAATGGCGTGGAGCCGATGTTGGCGGAACGCATCGAAGTGCTTAGGGGGCCATCCACCTTGCTCTATGGCAGCGGAGCCATCGGCGGCGTGGTGAATGTGATCGATAATCGCATTCCCGGCACAGCCCCGGAAAAATTAATTGGCGGCGCGTTCGAACAGCGTTACAACTCGGTTGCCGACGAAAACGCCAGCACACTGAAATTAGAAGGCGGCAAGGGCATCGTCGCCTATCATCTCGACGGCTTCTACCGCGAGCAGGGCAATATGCACATCGGCGGCGCGGCAATCGACGAACCTGCCGCACGCGCATCCGACCCGGCACTTGAGGGCGTCCATCCCATCCAAAATTCCTACGGTGTCATCAACAATACCCATGCGCGTGGCAAAGGTGGAACGGTGGGGGTTTCGCTGGTCGGCGATCCGGGGTTTGCCGGGGTTGCCGTCAACCATTTGGAGAACAACTACGGCATTCCCCCCGACGGCACCGGCAGCCCTCCAGTCCGCATCGAACTCAAGCAAACCAAGTACAATTTTCAAGGCGAATGGAAAGAGCCGTTCGCGTTAGCCGAAGCCGTGCGCATGAAGTTTGGCTATACCGATTACCAGCATACGGAATACCAAGGCGGGATGCCCGGAACAACCTTCACCAACAAAGCGTATGAAAGCCGCTTGGAAATGCCGCATAAACCTCTGGGATCGTTAAAAGGCGTGTGGGGATTTCAATCCGTCAATAGCGATTTCGAGGCCATCGGACTGGAAACCTTAATACCGCACACGAACATCGACACTTACGGACTCTTCGCCGTCGAATCGTTTGAAGTGGATAAAGTCACCTTGGATTTTGGGTTGCGCGGTGAACACCAAACCACTTCCCCACAAGGATTAAGCTCAAACTATTACACCCTCATCAGCGGTTCCGCCTCCGCATTGTGGAAAGTCAATGAGCAACATCAGTTAAGCCTGGCATTCACTCAATCCCAACGCGCGCCGCAAATTCAGGAGCTTTACTCGAAAGGCGTGCATGATGCCACCCACAGCTATGAACTGGGTGACGCGAATTTGAACAAGGAAATCTCCTACAATCTGGACTTGGGTTATCGCTTCAATACCGACTGGGTCAAGGCCGAGGTCAACTTATTTCAAAATTGGGTGAGCAACTACATCTACCAGCAACGCACAGGCGAGGTGTTTAATGAGGAAAGCGAATCCATTGAGGACTTTTGCACCACCTCCGGCGCCTGCTTGCCCGTGGTGCAAAGCCGTCAGGGGGATGCCACATTCAAAGGCTTTGAAAGCAAGCTGGTTTTCCCGTTGATGGAAAACCATTATGGCTTGGTCGATTTGTCCCTATTTGGCGACTACACCCGAGGGGAATTCGTCAGCGGCTATGATGTCCCCCGCATGCCGCCGTTACGCTATGGCTTTGCCTTGGATTACGCCAAGTCGGCATGGTCGGCCAATCTGCGCCTGACCCGCGCCGAGCCGCAGAACCATCCCGGCCAGTTCGATACCGACACCCCCGGTTATGTCTTGCTTGGTGTCGGGGCGCAATATGAAGTCAAAAATTTCCATCAGGCAAACCTGTTGCTGTTCGCCAGAGGCAGCAACCTGCTCAATGAAAATATCCGCAACTCGACCTCGTATCTGCGCAATTTCGCCCCGGAACCGGGACGCGGGGCGGAGATTGGGATAAGGATGAGTTATTGACTGATGTTACGCACCGAACTGTTCACGTTCGGCGCAGCGCCCACGTCGGCAAAGGATTGCCGACCTACGACATTGGGGGAACCTCAAGCCCTTGCTTAATCCTCCCCGCCGCATGGGGTTCCCAAACCGTCTGCGTCCCCACGTCGGAGCGTTGGAACGATGAATAAGCCAGTAGGTCGGCGACACTTTTCCGATAACGAAATCTTTATCAGTGCGTAACATCAGCAAGTAGCCCGGATGGAGCCGCCCTGCGGCGCAATCCGGGGGTTGCCACGGAAAACCCGGATTGCGCCGCA